>JBBSFL010000027.1:0-17977 GCA_038238735.1 Fimbriimonadales bacterium
CTCGCCTTCCGGATCTTCGGCAACGAGTTGTCGATGGGCAAGAGCCTGGGCCTAACTGGCATGCTCCGTATGGTCAAAGTCGAAGCCGCCAAGCAGAACTCCCACTTTGAAACGAAGAAGTAGCTGGAAGACCTGAAGGCGGAAAGAGAGAAACGGGACGCCGAAGTGCCCAAGCCCTTGGTCCCATTTTCTTCGCCTGCCTTGACATTGCACATCGGGCGGGCTAGGCTATTGCCATGAGTTCAGGACCACCCGTTCAGCCCCCCGGAGGCCAGCCTCCCTACGGACAGCCGCCCCAGCCGCAGCCTCCGTATCCTCAGCAGCCCTACGCGCCGCCTGCCGCACCTCAGCAGCAGCCTTACGCCCAGCCGCAATACCCTCAGCAGCAGTACCCGCAACAGCCGCAACAGCCGTATCAACAGTCAGGTCAGCATTATCAGCAACCCGGCCAGCCATTCCAACAGCCGCCCCAGCAATACGGTCAAGCACAATATCCGCAGCAGCCCTACGGGCAATATGGGCAAGCCCCTTACGGCCAGGTGATGATGAACTGCCCGCGATGCGGCAGCCCTCATGTTCAGGCGGTTAAGTTCACGTGGTGGGGCGGGCTAGTTGGACCGAAGATGATGAATCTTCATAAGTGCCTTAGTTGCAAGCTCCAATACAACGCCAAGACCATGCAGAACGCTCAACAAGCGATCCTGATCTACACGCTCGTGGGTACCGCCATTGGCGTTATCATCATGATCTGCGGATTCGTCTTCCACTGGTACGCGCCTACGACCTACCGTTAGGCGAGTCCTAGGAGCCTGGGATGCCTGGCTCGGTCAGCAGGGCGGGGTCCAGTGCCTTACGTAGCGTGTCCTCGTCGAGCAGGCCCATTTCGCGGACGACTTGCGGGATGGGCTTTTTCTCTCTAAGAGCGACCTTTACGACCTCGGCCGATTTTTGGTAGCCGAGAAGCGGATTGAGGGCGGTTGCCAGAGAGGGGGAAGTCTCCGCGTAGTGACGGCAAGTTTCGTCATTCGCAACGATTCCCACAACGCAATTCGCGGTGAACGTCCGCAGCGTGTTCGTCAGGATCTGAAGCGAAAACTGAGCGGCAAATGCCATGCCTGGCATCATCACGTTCAGCTCAAGTTGGCCAGCCTGCACGCACAGGTCGAGCGTATGGCACTGGCCGAGCACCTGGAAGAGAACGATATTCAGGTTCTCCGCCATGCTTGGATTCACCTTTCCGGGCATGATGGACGAGCCCGGCTGGACCGGTGGGAGGACGATCTCGGCGAGACCGGTTAGCGGGCCCGAACAGAGAAGCCGCAGGTCGTTGGAGATGCGCGTCAGTTCCTGGCAGAAGATGCGGAGGGCGGACGCCAACGCGGCCATCGCCAAGTTGCTCTGCATCGCCTCGCGCATATCGGGCGAGTTACGGAAGACGATGGCTGGCAGATTCGGATTCTGGGAACCGCGCGCGCGATCTTCGTCGCGGGATTGGCGCTCCATGTACGTGTTGAGATTCTCGACAACCTTAGCCCGATAAGCGGGATGGGTATTGAGTCCGGTGCCCGCAGCGGAACCACCGATGCCCAATTCTTCCAACTCGGCCGCTGCCTCGACAAGCCACCGGCGGGACTTGCGCACTGCTTCCGCATAGGCCGCGAACTCCTGGCCCAAGCGGATTGGCACCGCATCTTGTAGATGGGTTCGGGCGGATTTGAGTATGTGATCGAACTCGCGGCCCTTCGCGGCAAAGCCCTCGATCAGTTCGTCGACCGCTTCAAATAGCGGCTGCATCATCAGCCGCGCCATGATACGCATCGCGGATGGAAAGGTGTCGTTGGTGGACTGCCCGTAGTTCGGATGGTCGTTCGGATTGACCCGTTCGTACGATCCCAACTTGCCACCCAGAATCTCCTCGGCTCGGTTTGCCAGAACCTCGTTGCAGTTCATGTTCAAGCTCGTGCCAGCCCCCATGTGGAAAACGTCTACCGGGAACTGGTCGCGGTACGAACCCTCGAGGATCTCGTCGGCGGCGCGAATGATGGCGTTCGCGAGGGCCGGATCGAGTAGGCCAAGCTCCTTGTTCGCCTCGGTGCAGGCCTTCTTGAGCATGATGTAGGCGTCGATCATCCGGGGATGCTCAGTGAGCCCACTAATCTGAAACAGGTTGCGCGATCTTTCTGCCTGCGATCCCCAATATGCGTTCGCGGGCACACGAACCTCGCCGAGGCTATCCTTCTCTATCCGGTAATCCATCGACCCAAGTTTACCGACGCGGTCCGCCAATCCGCATTCTGCCAAGTTCGTCGTCATTTCTCCCTCCTTGCTACCGGTTCTTGGCGCAAAGCCTTGACTAGATTTTCGGTTTGTCTTACGATGTATTCGGAAATGATAGGACCGACGATCCATCCAGGAATCGAACTGTACCAAAAGCAGAACTACTCGGCGGCAGAGAGTGAACTTGAAGCGGCAACTCGGACGAGGCCGACTTGGGCCGAAGGTTGGCGCTATCTCGGGTTCTGCCAATACGGATTGGGGAAAGCCAAGCTTGCCGCGGTAACCCTCGAAAGGGCGATCGCGATGGAGCCGAATCATGCCGAAGGCCACTATGGACTTGGCTTGGTTCGGGCCGCCCAAAACAAGACCGACGAAGCCCTCGCCTGCTTTGAAGATTCCTTGCGGCTTAATTCCGGACATGCGGCGGCGAAACACGCGCTTATCTGCGGACTGATCTTTCGGGGCCAGAAGCGGATCGAGGATCGAGACTTCGAACGAGGCGAGAAGGACCTCGATCGAGCGATTAAATTGGACCGCTCGAATCCGGCGCCAGTCCTGGCCTTGGCCAAGTATTTTCTCGCCTATAACCAGGAAGGACGCGCCGCCAAGGTTGTCTCCGACGGCCTCGCAAGTATCGCAGATGATGCGGAGCTAAACGCTTTGGGAACTCAGCTGAACGTGAAAGCGAAGGCCGCCGCTGTTGTGGCGCAACAGCAAGCCCAGACCCGCCAAGTGGTCCAGCAAAGCCAAGAGGTTCCGTGCCCCAGTTGCAAGCAGCCGATCATGCCTTGGGCAGTGACATGTCCTCACTGCATGACACAACTCAAGGCGCGTCCGACCTCTTTCGATCACCTCAAGGGAGGTCCTTCGACCACTTGGCAAGAGGTCACCTATTACGTTGTTTCGGCGCTCTGGCTGCTGGACGGTTGCCGTCCATTGCTCGTCGCCCTCCTCTTTTCGAAATCGGCGATCTTGACCGGCTTTGTTCCGATCTTGGTCGCGGTTGGCGCGGTTAAGGTTGCAATCGCTCTTGGTTTGCTCTTCCGCGTAGAGTGGCTTCAGTTCCTCGCCAAGATTTTCTGCATTATCGACATTCTTCTAAGCGGCTACGGAGTCATCCTGTCGATGGCCCTTTCTCAATGGGGAGGCTTCGCCATTAACCTCATCTCGCTTGTCCTCACCTGCCTGTTGCTGTACCTAATTTCGTTTATGGACGGGTGAGTCGCCATAATAGTGCCCGTGGCGGACGGCAAGGCGTGCATCGACGAACTGGCGGCTCTGGTGAAGGAGTTCGGGCTGGCGGAGGCTTCTTGGGAGTCCGACGGTTTTCGAGTCGCCTTCAAAAAGCGGCGGGACGTGCCACAGATGGCGATGATGCCAACGATGGAAGCCCTCGCCGCCGCTCATCACGAACACTCCGAACCCGAACCCGAACCAGAGCCCGCCCCGGTCGCCGAGGTCCAACTCGGCTCGCCGGTCGCCTCGCCGATGAACGGGATTTTCTACACCTCGCCAAGCCCCAACGCTTCGCCGTTTGTGAAGGAAGGGGACAGCGTAACTGCGGGCCAGGTCGTGGGCCTGATCGAGGCGATGAAGGTGTTCAACGAAATCACCAGCAACTTCAGCGGCGTCGTGCGCCGCGTCACGGCAGAGACCGGTCAGGTCGTTCAGCCGGGCGAAGTGCTGATGTATATCGGTTGAACGGAGGGAAAGTTGTGATCTGTGATCTGATTCCTTGATCTCTGTTCCCCCGATTACCGATCTCCGGTTTTAAGGAGCGATCGTGATGTCGCTCTTGAACGCACCCTGGATTTCGTGCCTTAGGGAGTCCTTTGGCAAACCATCGCCAGTGGGTTTAGGCTGCTTGAACGGCACGAGAATCGAAACTCGGCGGTTCGTGAAGGAGAGCGGGTGACTCGGATCACGCAGTTGGGTCGATCCGAGGCCCTGCACGCTGCCGAAATTCTGGAGCTCCATTCCGTGGTCCAAAAGCGCGTGCTGCAACGCCCGCGCCCGATCGATGCTTAGATCGATGTTCGAGTACGCCGTCCCGGCATACGGCTGGGCGTCGGTATGGCCCTCGACGATGACCGCGCGCTTCGTGCTCGCGAGAATGGGGGCGATGCGCTGAACCAACTTCATCGCCTCGGGACGAATTACTGCGGAACCTGACACAAAGAAGACCGAACCCTTTCCTTCGACCAGCTCGATGCGCAGTCCCTCCGAGGTGACCTGCATGTCGACATATTTCGCGAGTTCCTTCAGATCGGGAGTCTTCGATAGGTCGCTTTCGACCTTCTTTTCGACGGCCTTCAGCGACTTTTCCTCGTCCTTCTTGCTCTGCGCTTGGTCATAGACGAGGCCGCTCTTCGTCTCCGGCACTCCCTTCATGCTGAAAATCTTGTCGCTCTTGTTCGATTGCTTCAGATAGCCGAAAGGATCTTTGAAGTAAGACGCGATTTCATGCTTGCTGGAGTCGGAAAGGCCAATAATCCACATGACCATGAAGAACGCCATCATAGCGGTCACGAAGTCGGCATAAGCTACCTTCCAAGAGCCGCCATGGTGCCCATGTCCGCCATGGACTTTCTTCTTCTTGATGATGATGGTGGAGTCCATGAGATCCTAGGGTGTGGGGTGCGGGGTGCAGGGTGCGGGGTGCTGCATGCTGGCCGCTGGCTGCGGCAGCTGTAAGCTGAGTTCGTGGCGACTCTGAGTTCTTATCGCGATCTGATTGTTTGGCAGCGGGCCCTTGCCTTGGCGAAGGACGTTTACATCCATTCCAAAGAGTTGCCGAAAGAAGAGCGGTACGGGCTTACTTCGCAGATGAGGCGGGCGGCCATTTCTGTGGCGGCGAACACTGCCGAAGGCTACGGCAGGCGAAACCGGGGAGAGTATCTCCAGTTCCTCGGCATTGCGCGCGGAAGCCTGCGCGAATTGGAAACCTACTTGATTCTGGTGAAAGAATTGGCCATGATATCGAACGTTGAAATCCTGCCTGAGCGCGCCGAAGAAATTGAAAAGCTTCTCTACCGACTGGAATCGTCGCTGACGTGAAGGAGCGAACGCCCTCTGCCCCCTGCCCCATGCACCCGTACCTTCCATTTATGCAGCCTTAACCGACTTCTCCATCTCGATGAACCCAGGTCGGACGCCGGGCTCGATGTTGCGGCGAGCGAACTCTACGCAGGTGATAGGGGACTCTCCTCGCGCAAAGGAGAAGAGCGCGAAGCGGATGCAATTCATGTACTGTGACTCGCTCTTGAGTCGCAGCGTCATCGCCCGGGACATCGGGGCGAAAATGCCGTAGGCGAAAAGGATTCCGAGGAAGGTTCCTACGAGAGCGGCGGCGACGGATTGGCCGATGACAGAGGCGCCCTTGTCCATATCGCCCATCGTGATGATAACGCCCAAGACGGCGGCGACGATGCCGAATCCGGGCATCGCGTCCCCTACCGTCTGTATAGCCTCGGCGGGGATTTCGGCTTCCTGGTGGGAGACCTCCAGGTCGAGCTCCATCATCTCGGATAGGTCGTGCGGACCGACCGCGCCGGTCAGAACGACCTTCATCGTGTCGCAAAAGAACGCGCTCGCGTGGTGATTCGCGAGGAACGTCGGATAGTTCTTGATGATGTCGCTATCGGTAGGGGTTTCGATGTGTCTTTCCAGTCCAAGGAGTCCCTCTTTACGAGCGACGTTGAAGAGCTGATACATCATCTTCAGCAGGTCGAGGTAGGCCGGCTTGGTGAAGGGATCGGGCTTGAGAAGGCCCATCACGCTCTTGATTGCGGCCTTGACATTCTTCATGCCGTTGGCGGCCAGAAAGGAGCCGAACGCCGCGCCGATGAGGATGACGAGCTCGTTGATCTGGATCAACACGCCGATGTTCCCACCGTGCATGATGTATCCGACGGCCACCGCACCGAGCACGACCACAATCCCGATAATTACAAACATCTAGCGCCGAAGTTCTCCCCGTCTCTTAGGATTCTCGGCAGAAATGCTGGCTTGTCGGAGGGCGAATCTGCGGCAATCGCCGCCAAAAGGGAGTTACGGAGCGAGTCTGAGAGCGCTAGGGGGAGCTTCCCTGCCCCGACCTCCGTTTCCACCGACCGTGGTGACCCTAACGCAATCAATATACCGGACGGCCCGAGATCGGAATCGTTCCAACGGGGGTTTGGTGGAAAAGTCGCAAGGAAGGTGGATAAGCCGCGTTAAGGAGCCGATTCGGTGGTCCTCAGAGCAGTTCCCCGCAACTCATCCGCGCCGTCCGTGCATCGATCCTTGCCGCTTGGAAGGAATGCCGCCACGAACGATCCCGACGACAAATTGCAGCCCCTTAGTAGGCTCTGAGTAACTGCTCCGTCGTCGGCCAGGTACTGAAACGGCACGGGGGAGTGGACGCTGGTGGGAAAGGCTAGCTGATTGCCGCGTCCGAAATAGATCGACCGTGCGCTACCGTCTGCGAAGACATAGAGATTGCGGTGCGAGGTAGGCGTGTAATTGGCGGAATCGAGCATCATGTCGAAGATCGAAGCGTCGCCCGTATGGCGTGGCTGAACTGGTTTGGTCGAGGCGAAGCGACACGGTCCGACACCGTTGCAATTCAGTCGAGGATTGGTCATCGCAGCTCCGGCGCGGGTGACGTCACCTTGGCCTTGCCAGAGCATCGGAACTGCGGCGGCTCCGTCGAGGTCGGAGTTGGACAGATACTGCAAGTAGCCGTTGTAGGTGAGATTGACTCCTCGCGGTGCTTGGCCACCGGCAAGGTAGCCACCCGCCCAGGGCTGGGAGGCGATTTCGTTGGACGGAAAGACGCCGAGATCCACGCTTTGCGGCAGGTACGCGGACACGGAGTTATTCCAGACTAAGCGATGCTCCGCCTCCATCTGGCCCTCGTGGAACCATCCGGCCGGGTTTTGGATCGCTGACTCGGCGGGTAGATATCGCACGTCGGCTGGCTGCGAAAGATCGGGAATCGTGCCGCACGGCATTGCCTCGGCGTTGTCGGCGGTGTAGGCCAACATCGCGCCGCCGAGCCGTCGTGCGGCGTCGAGCGCCTTTCGGCTGCGGATCGCCGCGGCGTCGGAGCCGAGGAACGGAGCCGCCATCGCGACCGTCATGCCCACCGCCAGCGTCACTCCGACGACTTCGCCGAATGTCATTCCCTTACGCTTGTCCATGTCTAATTAGAATTCTCGGCAACTTGCGCCACATCGCGATGTCCCGCGCCCTTCTGGCTTCCCCGTCCGTCTTTTCGCCAACGGAGGTCAAAGGATTGGCACAACTCTCGGGGAATCTGTGGGAATACAACCTAGTCAAGGTCATCGTTGTAGACGTGAGCGACGACTATCGGCTCATGCAACCGCCGATGCCCTCGGATTTCTATCCGGTGATCGAAGAGCGGTGGCTGCCGCGGCACAATCTGAGCTCCGCCTTGCCGCGCGATCCGATCGTGAACGGGTATCTGTACGACTGGCACCAGACTCCGGAGCGGGAAGGGGGCGACTGGTATGTGGGCGTCGTGAGCGAGGCATTGACGAACGAGCTCCTAGCTTAACGCTCCCGCAGACCTTGACATCGGGATGGACGCCCGATCATAATCCGAGAGCGGTCGGGGAACTTGCGTCTCTGGCACACGATAGGGGGCACGGACGGTTCTTCGAGAACTTCCAAGAAGCAGAAGGTAGAAATAGCCGGAAAGTGGAGCCTGTCGTGGAACGCGACGGGTTTTTTTGTGCCCACAGGATATGCGAATGAATAGAGGAATGAATGCCGACCGTTAATCAGCTTGTACGCAAGGGACGACACGTCCCGAAGGTGAAGTCCAAGTCGCCGGCGCTGAAGAGCAACCCCTTCAAGCGCGGTGTCTGCACGATCGTCCGAACCGTGACCCCGAAGAAGCCGAACTCGGCCCTTCGAAAGGTCGCACGTGTTCGACTCACGAACGGCATCGAAGTCACCGCGTACATTCCGGGCGTCGGCCATAACCTGCAGGAGCACTCGGTTGTGCTCGTGCGCGGAGGGCGTGTCAAGGACCTGCCGGGCGTTCGCTACCACATCGTTCGCGGCACGCAGCAGACGGCGGGAACCAACAACCGCATGCAGGGCCGAAGCAAATACGGCACGAAGCGGCCGAAGAAGGCGGTGAAGAAGTAATGCCACGTAAAGGCGCAGCCCCCAAGAGACTCATTCTTCCGGACCCGGTTTACGGCTCCGAACTGATGCAGCGGTTCATCAACCGCATGATGCTCGACGGCAAGAAAGTGACGGCGGAGAAGATCTTCTACGGAGCGATGGCGATCGCCGAGGAGAAGGCGGGCGTGCCCGCAGTCGAGATATTCGAGAAGGCGATGCAGAACGTCATGCCCGCGGTCGAGGTTCGCCCTCGTCGCGTAGGCGGCCAAACGTATCAGGTGCCGATGGAGGTCCGTCCGGACCGCCGCCGAGCCTTGGCGCTTCGCTGGCTTATCGGCGCTGCACGGCGCAGATCAGGCAAGACGATGATCGACAAGCTGAGCGGCGAGATTCTGGATGCCTTTAACAACACGGGCACCACGATAAAGAAACGCGAAGACACGCACCGCATGGCGGAAGCGAACAAAGCCTTCGCCCATTATCGGTTCTAGGATCGTTTGTGAAGAAGCGTAAGCTTTTGCTCAGGGCTCTCAACAGCCCTCAAAGCTTGCGCTTTTCCGAATTGGTGGCGCTTGCCGAAGCCTTTGGCTTTCGACAGATTCGAACTTCGGGTGGCCACCACATTTTCGGCCGGCCGGATATTGCCCGACTCGTCAATTTACAATCGGTCAACGGGGAAGCGAAGCCGTACCAATTCGTCAACTACTCGAACTTGTTGACACGTATAATCTTAGGTTAGAGGACGAATCGTGAAGGATTACCACATCAACATCTTCTTTTCCGAAGAGGATAAGGGCTATATCGCGGACATCCCGGACTTGAAGTCATGTTCGGCCTTCGGTGAGACGCCTCAGGATGCTCTCCGCGAAGCACTAATCGCGAAGGCAACGTGGCTCGAAGCAGCTGGCAAACAAGGGATGCCAATTCCTACGCCCGCCTACCGGCCCGCGATCTACCAGGCGATCTAGTAAAACGACGTCACACGAAAAAGGGAGACTGGGTCGCAGAGACCCAGTCTCCCTTTTGTTTATGCGATGTAAACATCGGTCGGGAGTTCGGGCCAAGCCCCGCACCCTACCTTCAAAGCTCGGTGAAAATGAAATGGAACTATACGGAGATATCCCGGTGTGCGGAACGCCGGTCGATCTTGGGGCGCTAACCCAGATCGAGCGGGCTCGCCAGACTTGCGAGTTTGCAGCGTTGATGGCGGATCACCACAAGGGGTACGGGGTGCCCATCGGCGGCGTCGTCGCATCCCAGGTATCTGTTTCACCGACGGCGGTCGGATTCGACATCGCCTGCGGCAACCTGGCCGCTCGGGTCGACGTGTCTGCCACCGGGTTCGGGCGAAGATCAAGCCGATCATGGACAAAATCGCCTCGACGATCTCGTTCGGCATCGGGCGTTCTTCGGGCTGGGACTTGGAGCATCCTTTGTTCGACTCGCCGCAGTGGGACGAGCTCCCTGCGTTCAAGCAGGCTCACAAGGGGCGGACGCTGAAGGACACGGGCCAGCACCAACTCGGCACGGTCGGATCCGGAAATCACTACGTCGACGTCTGTCGATGAGGAGGATCGCGTCTGGATCGGCGTGCACTTCGGAAGCCGGGGCTTCGGCCACAAGACGGCGACTTGGTTTCTCGATGCGGCCCACGCGCCGGACGGAATGGATGTCGATCCGGTCTGGCTAGCTGTTCGCTCGGACCTGGGGGAGCAGTATGTCAAGGTGCTCGATCTGGCCGGGCAGTACGCGTACGCGGGAAGGGTAGCGGTCGTCGACAAGGTCGGGCAGATCCTCGGCGCTGAGATTCTGGAGACCGTCCTAACCACCACAACTTCGCCAGAAAGAGGAGCACAAGGGCCTGGAGTATTGGATCTGCCGCAAGGGCGCGACACCCGCGCAGCCGGGCCAGAAGGGTTTCGTCGGCGGCAGCATGGGCGACGACGCAGTGATTGTGGAAGGCGTCGAAAGCGAGAATCCCAGCGGCTCTTCTACTCCAGCGTGCACGGCGCAGACCGGGTGATGAGCCGAACGGCGGCTTCGGGCAAGAACAAGTGCGGCAAGCGAAAGGGCGAGGGATTAATCTCTCGCTCCGCGATGATGGCATGGGTGCGCGAAAAGGGCGTGGAGCTACGAGGGGCAGACGTCGACGAAGCGCCGCAAGTTTACAAGCGCCTCGCCGAAGTTCTACCCCAGCAGGGTCCGACCATCAAGGTGCTTCACACCCTCCGCCCGATTGGCGTTGCGATGGCCGGCGACGACATCGTCGATCCGTACAAGGACTAGGCTATAGGAGTTGAATCCGCGCTCCTCCCCGGATGCATTGCGGATTCAACGCCGAACCTGCCATAATTCCTCTTGAAGCGCGGACAAGGGCGCCTCAATCGGAGTAGATCATGCAGGAGGCCGAGACCCAGATTCAAGCCTAATTGGAATCGAAGTACAAGCCACCCCTGCTGGCGTACAGCGAGGGGTTTTTTGTTGCTTCGCGGTTCACCTCCTTCTAATTCAACTCGCCAATACCCAACACTTCATATAAAGAGAAATCCAAATGCCCCGTAGTCACCCTCTCAACCTCGTTCGGAACATCGGTATCGCCGCGCACATCGACGCCGGGAAGACCACCACCACCGAGCGAATCCTCTACTACACCGGAAAGACCCACAAGATGGGAGAGGTGCACGAGGGTGCGGCGACCATGGACTGGATGGAGCAGGAGCAGGAGCGGGGAATCACCATTACCTCCGCCGCCACCTCGTGCTTCTGGAGTGGCTCGAAAGAGGACCGCCCCGAGCACAAGATCAATATCATCGACACGCCGGGCCACGTCGACTTCACGGTCGAGGTGGAGCGCTCGCTGCGCGTCCTCGACGGTTGCGTTGCCGTCTTCTGCGCGGTCGGCGGGGTACAGCCCCAGTCGGAAACGGTCTGGCGTCAGGCCAACAAATACGGCGTTCCGCGGATTATCTACATCAACAAGATGGACCGCCTCGGAGCGGATTTCTTCGCCGTTGTCGGCCGTATCAAGGAGCGCCTGGGCTCGAACGCGGTGCCCATCCAGATTCCGATCGGCGCAGAGAGCAACTATAAAGGCTACGTCGACCTCATCACGATGAAGGCCGCGATGTACGACACCGACGACGATAAGGGCAAGACCTTCCGCGAAGCGGAGTGCCCCGACGACATGAAAGCGCTCGCCGCCGAGTGGCGCGAGAAGCTCGTTGAAGGAATCGCGGACTTTAGCGACTCGATCATGGAGCGCTTCCTGGACGGGGGCGATATCTCCGAGGATGAGCTGAGAGCGGCCCTTCGTGTCGGCACCCTCGCGAACAAGATCGTCCCGATCATCTCGGGCTCGTCGTTCAAGAATAAGGGCGTTCAGGCGATGATCGACTCGGTCATCGACTACCTCCCATCGCCTCTCGATGTGGGCGGCGTCAAGGGCGTCGATCCGAAGTCTGAGGAAGAGATCGACCGCGGACCGGACGATGCGCAGCCGTTCAGCGCTTTGGCATTCAAGATCATGTCCGATAAATACGTAGGGCGCTTGACCTACCTGCGCGTCTATTCCGGCATGCTGAAGAAGGGAACCCAGGTCGCCGTCACCTACCGCGACCCCCAAACCAACGACTTCCGCACCCGAACCGAGCGCGTCGGCCGCATCCTTGAGATGCATGCCAATAGCCGGAACGACATCGACGAGGTGTACGCGGGCGAAATCGTCGGCGTCATCGGCCTCGGCGACGTCAACACGGGCCACACGGTCTGCGACGTGGACAAGCTAATCGCCCTCGAATCGATCAAGTTCCCGGAGCCGGTTATCCAGATCGCCATCGAGCCGAAGTCGAAGGCCGACCAGGAGAAGCTTGGCTCGTCCCTGCACCGCCTGGCCCAAGAAGACCCGACTTTCCGCGTCCACACCGACGCCGAGAGCGGCCAGACGATCATCGCCGGAATGGGTGAGCTTCACCTCGAAATCATCGTGGATCGTCTTAACCGCGAGTTCGGCGTCCAAGCCAACCAGGGCAAGCCGCAGGTCGCTTACCGCGAGACGGTGCGCACCATGGCGAAGGGCGAGGGCCGATTTATCCGCCAGACGGGTGGCTCGGGCCAGTACGGCCACTGCTGGGTCTCGATGGAGCCGCTTCCGGTGGGATCGGGCTTCGTCTTCGAGAACAAGGTCGTCGGCGGAACGATTCCGAAGGAATACATTCCGGCTTGCGAGAAGGGAATTCGTGAAGGTTTGGCGGCAGGCGTTCTGGCTGGCTATCCGGTCGTCGATATAAAGGTCTCCCTGCTGGAAGGCAGCTACCACGAAGTCGACTCGAACGAAAACGCGTTCAAGCAGGCGGGCATTCTGGCGTTCAAGGAAGCCATGAAGAAGGCGAACCCGGTCATCAAGGAGCCGATCATGCACGTGGAGGTCACGACCCCCGAGCAGAACGTCGGCGACGTGGTGGGCGACATAAACTCGCGACGCGGACGCATCGAGGGCATGGAGCCCGCGATGGGCGGAGTGACGATCGTTAATTCCCACGTGCCGCTCAGCGAGATGTTCGGCTACGTCACGACGTTGCGCTCGCTCACTCAGGGGCGAGCCCAGCCAAACGTGACGCCGTCGCACTACGAAGAGGTCCCAAACAACGTGGCCACGGAAATCGTAGCGAAGGCCCAAGGCGGTCGGTAACCTCCAACTCCCACGGCACAGTGTGAAAGATGCCTCTTGTAACAAGGATTGCGCAAGGGGCCACCACCTTCATCACTCGTGCGTGAGGAAGGGGTAACGTTGCGCGATGAAGAGATCCGCAAGAATGTGGCTCTGTGCACTTGGGCTATTCGGCGTGTGGGGCGCATGTTGGGCGGATATGCCCGCCCCAACCGAGTCCTTGAGTCCAAGTCCAAGTCCAAGTCCGAGTCCGAGTCCGTCACCGTTTCCGAACGGCTACGACGAGCACCCGCACAACCACTTCGATGCTCCGCCTCCCGTCGTTGACGGAGATCCGACTCTTTACCTCCTAGGAGGGGCGGCAGGTGGATTAGGCATCACATTGCTCATCGGCCTCCCGCTTGTGCTGCGGAGAAAGAAAATATGACAAACCTCTCCGAGACCGGTCCTACGTTTCGTAAGGCGGTCGGAAGGCTGGCCGCCGGATGTCTGTTTTCGCTGACCGCCGCCTGGGCAGATGTGGTTCCGGATCCGGTGCACGTCAAGCCGATGGACAAGCTCTACGCCGGTATCGGACTGGGCGTAGCCGTGGGAATGGTGATCATCATCCTGTTGCTCCTCCGCAAGAAACGATGACGCTCGGCGGTTATCTGACCGCCTTCGGCTTAACCCTGATCATCGAATTGGCGGTTGCACTAGCCTTCGACCGCCGGAGCGGGCGCCTTCTCCTCGCCGTGCTGATGGCGAACTGTTTCACCCACCCGATATTCGGCACCTTGCTTTTGCTCGCGCCAGGCTTGCGAGGCGTGCCATCGATTCCGATTATCGAAGTCGTCATCGTTCTGGTAGAGGCGGCACTCCTAATCCTGGCGTTGCCCGGGCGTAAGCGCGGCGCGCTTCTTGTTTTGTCCCTCTGCATGAACGCGGCTTCCTACCTTGCAGGCGTGCTCCTTTATCACAGTTGGGGGTAACGTGCGGCTGAGATGGCAAGTTTGAGGCGATATTGCATTCTTGCGGTGCTTTCCTTCCCAACAACTTCCGCCATCGCCGACGTCCTGCCGCCTCCTACCAGCTCGCCTTCGCCGACGCCGAGCGTCACGTCGCCATGGGCTTCCTCCTCGTGCTGGGACTAGGGTTGCCCCGAGTTTTGCGGAGGGGTCCCAGATGAGGGTTTTGTTGACGGTTCTGTCGACGTTGGTTGCTTCCTCGTCCGCCGTTGCCGACATCTCTCCGGCTGGTCCGGTCGAGGCGTTTTCGAGTCATTGGAGCAACCTTCTTGTCGGACTTGCTATGGGGGCGGTTCCCGTTCGTTATTTTGGCGATCGTGGCCTTACGTAAAAGGAAGTTGTAATACGTTCGACACGCCGGAGCAACCTTTCGTTGCGCCCACTTGACACGAGGCGGTAAACTCCCTTCTTGTCGCAAGCCCTTCCGCGTGGATTGGGAACGACCGAATTTTGGGCGGCGGGCCGCCCTCCCACCCATCCCAGAGGATTTGAGAACGAATATAAATGGCAAGAGCTAAATTCGAAAGAAAGAAGCCGCACGTGAACATTGGCACGATCGGCCACGTCGACCACGGCAAGACCTCCCTCACCGCGGCCATCACCGGCACGCTCGCGATGAAGGGTCTGTCCAAGAAGGTTTCCTATGCGGAAATCGACTCGGCGCCCGAAGAGAAGGCCCGCGGCATAACCATCAACATCTCGCACCAGGAGTATGAGACGGACACGCGTCACTACGCGCACGTCGACTGCCCTGGCCACGCCGACTTTATCAAGAACATGATCACCGGCGCCGCTCAGATGGACGGCGCGATTCTGGTCGTGGCGGCAAACGACGGTCCTATGGCCCAGACGCGTGAGCACATCCTGCTCGCTCGCCAGGTCGGCGTACCCTATATCGTGGTCTACATGAACAAGGTCGACCTCGTGGACGATCCTGAGCTCATCGAGCTCGTCGAGATGGAGATCAACGAGCTGCTCGAGAAGTACGGGTTCAAGAACTGCCCGATCATCAAGGGTTCGGCGGTCAAGACTCTGGAAGCTCTCGAAGCCGGCAAGCCGGTCGACGATCCGGCCTACGCGTCGGTCCTCGAACTGATGGCCGCCGTGGACAGCTTTATCCCGACGCCTGAGCGCGATAAGGACAAGCCGTTCCTGATGGCCGTCGAAGACGTCTTCACGATCACCGGCCGCGGCACCGTCGCGACGGGTCGTGTCGAGCGAGGTCAGCTCAAGTCGATGGAGGAAGTCGAGATCGTGGGTCTTTCCGAAGCCCCGCGCAAAACGGTCTGCACCGGCGTCGAGATGTTCCGCAAGACGCTTGACTACTGCGAGGCGGGCGACAACGTCGGCCTTCTCCTCCGTGGCGTGGATCGAGCTTCGATCGAGCGCGGAATGGTCTGCTGCAAACCTGGCTCCATCAAGCCGCACACCAAGTTCGACGCCGAGACGTACGTCTTGTCGAAGGACGAGGGCGGCCGCCACACGCCGTTCATCACCGGCTACCGGCCGCAGTTCTACTTCCGGACGACGGACGTCACCGGAACGCTGAACCTCCCGACGGGTGTCGAGATGGTCATGCCCGGCGACAACATCACGATGACGATCGAGCTCATCAACCCGATCGCTATGGAGCTCGGCTCTAAGTTCGCGATCCGTGAAGGTGGCCGAACGGTCGGCGCCGGCACAATCACGAAGGTCTACGACTAGTCGAAGACCTCGACGGAGCGCGGACGTTGTGTTCGTGCAAAAAAGAGCCCGGTTCATCCGAACCGGGCTCTTTTCATACAAGAAGGAATCCGAAAAGCTAACCGATCCCCTGCCTCTATTTGTGAAGAGTCAGCTTCACAATAGCGGAACGCTTACCGTTCAAGCCGACTGTTGCGGCGGTCACGTTAAACGTAGTGCCCTTGCCCAGACCTACCTTAAGGTCGATCGGCTCGGTCTGCCACCGGCCCTGGTCGTCGGCGATGACTTCCATATCGGCAGCGGTGCCTGTAACGCGAATCAGCCCGAGTTCCGTTCGCGAATAATCGACTTTGACCATGATGGTACTTCCAGGCGCGGCCGTTCCGTGGAGCACCAGGGTGTCCTTTATGGTGTCGCCCTCGATCGGGCTGGTGATCGTCGGGGGCTCCAGGGAGTCGATCCTCGTGTTGAAGCGATTCTGCGCGTCATAGGTAAACGAATCGCCCGTGGAGGTCACAAGTTTCGCGGTGACCGGCACATCGGCGAAGTTGTCGTTCCGACGAATCGTGTACGTACCCACGTATTTGCCAGGCGAAGTTTCGCGCATGGGTCGATCCATGACTCGATCTCCAACCGAGAACGTCGCCTGTCCACCAGGATCGCCGACGAGAGTAAACGTCACCTCGCTGCCCGGCCGCATGTCTTGACCGGGTCCGCCATCGAAGGTGAAATCCTTGATCGCGTCCCGATTCGACATGACCTGGAAGGTCCAAGTCTTTGTGACAGGATTGCCCGCACGATCCATCGCTCGCACCATGACCTCGTGCGGTCCGCTTTCGAGCGGCTGGGTGGGCCGATAGGATAGGGACGACTCGGTGATCGTAGCTTCCCGGGTGACGTTCCGGCCATCAACACGAATTTCGACGGACTGCGGATCGATGCCGCTACCTCCGCGATCGTCGAAGCTGATCGAAATGTTCGGGCGAGGTCGCCCGACTCTGCTGTTGTTGCCCGGATTGAAGGAAGTGATCATCGGAGCTTCGGTATCGAAGCCTAGCGTGGATCCAGATTGAATCATTCGCTCGACACCACCGACGCGCAAACGCGCGATGGCAGTTGCGCTAGAAATATTCACGGGCGAGTTTGCGGGAACTCGAAAGGTTCCGACGTAGGTGCCCGGATCGGTCTCGTTCATCTGCACGTCCTGAATCACTCCAGGGATCGAGAAAGTTGCGGACCCGCCAGGAGTGCCGACGAGGGTCAGTCGAATCGCCTCGCCACCGCGAATCGTGCCACGGTGATCCATGTCGAAGGAAGTGATCGCGACATCTCCTCTGGCCGGAGGATTATTTCTTGGGGGCGTATATTGATTTGAGTCGCCCTCATTGCCTGCCGTAGTTGTGATATTTACCGTGTACGTCGCAGCATCCCAGCGCACTTCCGCACCAAGAGTCTCACCGACAAACCGCAGGGGCACCATCGTGCTGCCGCGGATCTCTTGAGCGGGGACATCGAGGGTCACGTCGTGGCCGTTAAGCATCGCACGACGATCGCCAAGCTTCAACATAAGGTCGATGCCGCTCTTGTTGGCAGTTACCGTTCGGGCCGATGAGTTGTAATCGACATAAGCTCCGAGCTTCTCCATGATGCCGCGAAGGGGTACGAGCACTCGCCCATTAACCTGCTGCGGACCTATTCCGGGAAAGGAAACGGCTTCGCCGTTCACGATCACACTGATGTTCTGGCAAAGTGCCAGGCCGGGCATGACCAGCGCGGCTGCCAGCACCGCCATTTTGTTTCCGCTGTTCCCTATCATTTCTTGAGCCTCCTTGGTTCAATCGTTCAGATATTGAATGCCGCAATTTCAAATGCGGCGCTATCTGTCGGACCCCAATAGGGAGGTTTCGGTTCCTTGGGAGACTCCTTTACGGGACAGAGTTGCAAATGAATCCCTCATAAAAGATCGATAAATTGCGGGCATGAGGGCGTTAACTGTTTCTTCCAAGCTGCTGTCCAAGTCTGGCCTTTTCATCGGCGTTCCCATCCTAGTCGCCGCAGTGACCGCAGCCCCACCCCCACCGGGCGGCCCTCCCGCGGGCCCGCCGAACCCCCCCCCCACTCGAGGGCAACCGCGGCGGGGCTTAACGCCCGGGGCCCGGGCCCCCGTTTGCGACCGGCGAACTGTGTTCACGAATGGGGGGAC
>JBBSFL010000028.1:0-17215 GCA_038238735.1 Fimbriimonadales bacterium
ACGAAACGGGCTAAGGGATGCCCGGGCCTTGGCGGACCTCGAAGGTTGGCGAGGGGGTTCCCGCAGAGGATTGGTAGGTGAGGTTGACGGTGGCGATTCCGCCAGCGGCCATAGAGCCCGTGAGCTTCACGTACGCCGTATTAACCTCCCGGAGGCTGGCGCCGGTCGCGCTCGTCAGGGTCGCGCCGACGGCGTTCAAGTGCACGATCAGATAGATCGGGCCCGAGATCGTTGCGCTGGAAGTGTTTGTGAGGGTGATGGTCTGGACACCGGTGTTTCCCGTCATCGTGATCGAGCCGGCATTGACGGTGATGGATGGGGCCTGGGCGGCCAGGCGGAGGCTGTAGGTCGCGTACTGCTGAAGGCTAACCGCTCCCGTGCCGGGGTCGTTGGTGACGTTCGGCTGAGGCGGGAGGATCTGGTTGAGCACGTACGGTACGGCGGGCGGGCGGTTGCCGTAGAGCGCTCGGTTCGGATCGGTCGAGGTGTAGACGGTCCCGGCCTCGCCCGTAGTGCCGGCGTAGGCGATCAGCCCGAGTTGTCCGCCGTTTCCGATCGGCGCTGTGTACAGGGAATTCAACGGGATCGCGGCTTCGAGTCCCGACAGGGGGCCGAACGGGGTGGCGCGGGGCTTCCAGGCGATCGCAGACGGGACGCCGTTCAGCCAAGTTGGGTGTAGGGGGTCGAGGCGGAATACTCCGGCTTGGGGACCGACGGTCCACGGGGATACCGGATCGCCCGTGAACGGTGCGCCGGGGGCGGAGCTGAGGGTGGATCCTCGGAAGCTAGAGAGGGCGAACTCGGCACCAAATCCGAACGGCGCGGTTAGGTTCGCCGAGAGAAGCCGGTCGGCGGGGCCGTTGTCGTCCCTCAGCGCATTGAATGTCCGAACTCCGGTTGCCGCGCCGGGGTCGGTGTCGAGGAAAACGGACAGGCCGTTGGTGAAGCTTTCCGAGGGGTCGATCGCTCCGGCGAGGCCAATGTAGAGGTATTGGTCGTCGTTCGAGACGGCCATCGCGTCGAGGCGATTGGATTGGGAGGTGGGAGTTCGGCTCTGGTTAACGAGCGGCGCGCCGTACTTGGTGAGGTCGCCGTTGATCGTCGCGAGGCCGGACTTGCTAAGGTAGACGAAGGCGCAGAAGTCTTTGAAAACGCCGGGTCGGGGGCCGGTGTCCGCGAAGACGCGCACTCTGACTATATGGAGGCCGTCCGGAAGGCCGGTGACATCCAGGCTGGAAAGGTTGAAAGTCCCCGCTCCGCTTGCGGCGGCGGCGAAGTAGCCGTCGGTCAGCCCCTCGGAAGTATTGGCCAAGGGAACGTATCCGGGGAGAGCGACGCCGTCATCCACCTTGACGAAGGCGGAAGTTCCGATGGCGTCGGTGCGGATGCGGAGGCCGATGACGCCGCTGGTCGTGGTCACGGCTCGGTAGGTACCAGCGGGTCCGTGGGCGGGGGTCGGGCTGGTGTAGGTGGTGAAGGACAGTGGGCTTTTGCCTTCTGTGACGGTGACTGGCTCGATGCCGGTTACGGCACCGGGGGCTTTTGGAGCGTAGAGGACGTAGCCTCTAGCGTTGTTCGTGGCGCTTGCGTCGGTGTTCGCGGGGACGGTGACGGTTACAGTGGAGTTGGCGGCTACGGTCACGTCCGGCTGCTGGCCGGACAGGTCCGACAGGATCGTGCCGGGCGCGAAGGCGGATTGTACGGTCTGGGTCAGTGCAGTCTGGTCGCCTCGGATGTTGAGGCCGACGAGCAGGATGCCCTGGCCGTTTACCTGGCGCTCGTACAGCACCAGGTTGTCGCTGCGCCAGCGGTTAACGAGATTGCCTCGTCCGAAACGCCAGCGGGCGTCGACAATGCGGAGGGTGAGGTCTGTTCCTGCGCCAAGGGCATCGTATCTGCCCGGTCTGGGGAATTGGGAATAGTCGCCGGGGACCTGGTTATTGCCATCGTAGTACACGATCGCCGAGCCGGGCCGGGTCAGAGTAAAGGCGTATCCGAGATTGCTCGCCTGGGGGGGGCCTTGGTCGTGGCTCTGGACGAAGGCCACTCCCGCGTCTGTCGCGAGGCCACCAAGCTCGTAGGGGACGCCGAGCCCTGAGTCGATCCCGAAGCCGTTGGTGATCGTATTGCCAAGGCTGCCGAAGCCGGAGGAGTTCAATAGGGAGTCGAGATTGAACTTGAGGGGGAAGTCGAGCAGGTTCATGCCCGTCTTCAAATATTCGCGTTGGTCCCAGCCGTCGGAGTCATAGCACTCGCCGAACATGAAGAGATTCGAGTTCAGCGAATAGAGATACGGGACCAGGTTGCCCCGGCTGCCGTAGGGACCTGGCTGGGTCTGCACCCAGCCGAAGAAATTTGGTGGGGTGTGCTTCACCGCGTCGAATCGGTAGCCGTCGAATCCGAGTTGGGTGGTAAGCCACCAACCCCAGCGGAGCAGGTATTCGCGGCCGTCTTCGGCGACGGGCTGATGGTTTGGATAAAGGCTCGCGGTGGCGGGGTCGCGGACGAAGCTGGGCTTCCCGTAGCTGTTGAACGCCGCGTAATTGGGCAGGTTGAAAGCTCCATTCTCAACCTGATTGCCGTCTTCCTGGGCGATGTCGGCAAGGCCGAGCGCATCGTAGTTGAGGGTTCCGAAACCGAACGGAGGCGCGTTGTTGAAGTCGACTTCGCTGTTGCTTGTGTCGGCGCTCGAGTGAATGTGGAAGTCTTCGGGGATGAGGCCAGGGTAGCGGTTGATCGCGGTGCCCGCGCGATTGTCGTTATGGTTCATCACGAGGTCGCAATAGACCTCGATGCCGAATCGGTGGGCTTGGGCGATCAGGTTCTGGAGGTCGGTGGCGGTGCCGTACCGTGTTCCGACCGTTCCGAGCTGCAAGCGAGAACCTACGTCAAAGCGATCGAACGGGTTGTAGCCGACACTGAAGCCTCCGCCTCCGGACTTCTGGGGTGGCGGGAGATACAGCGCGCCGTAGCCGGCTTGGGCAACCTCGGGGAGGCGGGCCATGATCGTTTTGTAGTCGGTGGTGAACCACTGGAGGATCGCGCCGCGGCGTGCGTTCGGCATGTAGCGGCTCAGGAATCCGAAGTTCTGGCCGCCGTTGTTGTCGAAGGTCAGGCGTCGCGAGGGAGCTTGGAAGCTACCGTTGCTGAGAGTCCGGACGCGAGCTTGGACATAGAACTGGATGTCGGTGCCCTTGGGCAGAGGTCCGACCACCACGTACCACTGCGTGTTGCTGCCCGTGTTGAAATCGAATGTGAAGGGCAACTCCTGAACGGAGTTCCAGTTGTCGGTGGAATAGACGAGGGTGACGCTCTGATTCGGCCCGATGGGGGTTGTCTGGGTCGTGATGCTGACAGTTTGGTACGGCTCGACGAAGGCGCCCAGCGCGGGCATCGCGCCGACTCCGGTCAGGAAGAGCTTTGTGTTCCCGACCCAGGTGAGCCCCTGCGCCAAAGCGCAGCTAACGGAGAAGAGGGCCAGGCCCAAGAGAGCGCATATCCGGCGATTCATAAGACTATCGGCCTCCTAGGCCGCTAAGGGTAACGCCTTCGACGAAGTAGCGTTGGGCGAAGAAGAAGAGCAGCAAGACGGGGACCATCGACATCGTCGCGAAGGCCATCAGGAGGCCCGGCTCGCCCTGGCGGTCCCCTTGGAATAGTTGGAGGGCGTAGGACAGGGGCATCTTCTCGGGCGAGGAGATGTAGATGAGCGGGTCCATGAAGTTGTTCCAAGCGTTCATGAATCCCCAAATCGCGATGACCGCGAGGGCCGGCTTGACGAGGGGGAGCATGACCGACCAGAAGGTCCGTGCCGGGTTACAGCCGTCGATCCGGGCGGCGTCTTCGAGCTCGGCGGGGATGTTCTTGAAGAACTGTCGAAGCAGGAAAACATTGAAGGCGGATGCGAAGAAGGCGGGGACCCAGAGCGGATAGAGGGTATCGATCCAGCCGAGTGAGCGGAAGAGAAGGAACTTGGGGAGGAGCGTAACCGCTCCGGGAAGCATCATCGTGCCGAGAAGCAGGGCGAATAGGACGTTCTGGCCCGGAAACTTCATGCGCGCGAAAGCGTAGGCCACTACCGAGGAACTGAGCACGGTGCCGATGACGCTGAGCAGGACGATAATTAGCGTGTTCTTGAGATAGACGAGGCCGTTCGCGGTTTCTGGGGGGAGGTATTCGAGCGCTTCCGTGTAGTTCTGCCAGCGCAAGCCGACTTCGCGGACCGGCTCGACTTCGGCGGGTTTGTAGAGATGCACTTGTCCGGCGAGTTCGGCTGGGCGGGTGACGACGACTCTTCTCTGTCCGTCGAGTAGTTCCTCGACGACTTTGCCCTGAATGGGGCGGCCGTTTAGCTGGCCGGTGACGAGCGGGATGGGCTTGGGAATCTCTTTGAGCGACGACTTGGGTAGCTCGGCTGAAAGGCCGCGCATGGAGGCGGGGCGGGTGATCTCGAGCTCGACGGTGCCGTCCCCGTTCTCCTTGACGATGGCGCCCTCCACGGTACGACCCTTGAATTCGCTCTGCATAAGCGGATCCTTCGGGTCCATATAGAGGACCGTCTGTTGGACCTTCGGCACCCAGACGATGCCGTTAGGCGAGGACATGTCGCGGTCCTCTTTGAACGATGTGATAAGGAGGAAGGCGAACGGCAGGCCGAAGATGACCGAGCCCGCGATGAGCATAACGTGGGTGAGGATCGCCTTGCTCCAGCCTCGGGAGCCGGCTCTGTTCGCGGCGTAGCGCGTGCCCGCGCCTCCGGCGACGATGAGAAACAGGATCGCGGCGGCGGTCCCCCACGACAAGTTGATCCCTCCTTTCAGGACCTCGATCTTCTCGGAACCGCCTCGATAGAATACGGCGAACAGGATGGCGACGGCCGCCCAGATCAGGGCAGAAATGGACTTCGCGCGGCGGACCTCGCCCGTTAGCTGGGTGAGAGCCTGGGCGGCTCGGAGCAGCGTCATCGCGATCGCGACGGCGGCGATCCACGCGGCGAAGGGCATGACGAGCCAAACGAGCGGGAGCCGGACTCCCGGGGGATGCGATGCCGCATCGAGGGCCGGGAGCTTGGTCCCGATGGTCAGGGCGATAGCGGCGACGAACGCGGCGGCGGCGATCCCGCCGAGGGCGGCCGCGCGGTTAGACGGGCTGCCCGGCATCACGAGAAGCACGAGGCGGATGAGCACCCAGACTCCCAAGACCCATCCGATCCAGTTTGAGATTGTCCCCAGAACGTACAGGAGGTTCTCGCTCATGCGTCCGCCTCGTAGTGGACCCAGCGTGGCGCGAGCACGAACTGGATGAGGGTCAACCCGACGATAACAAGGAAGATTATCCAGGCAAGGGCGCTCGCGTAGCCCATCTTGAAGTAGCGGAAGCCGCTATTGAACAGGTGATAGACCGGCATGAGAAGTGAGTCGCTCGGGCTATTCTGGCCGTTCAGCAGCACGTAAGGGCGATCGAACTCTTGGATCGCCGCGATAAAGCCGACCACGACGTTAAAGAAGATTACGGGGCTGAGTTGGGGGAGGGTGATCGCCCAAAGCTGCTGGCGCGGGGTTGCGCCGTCGATGCTTGCGGCTTCGTAGAGCTGGGTCGGCACGCCCTTGAGGCCGGCGAGCCAGAGCAACATGCCGCTGCCGGCGCCCCACGTGCCCATCAGAATGAGAGCCTGCTTGGTGTACTCCGGCATGGTCAGCCAGCCGGGCGGCGGAAGGTTCATCCACTGGCCGATCGTCTCTCGCCAACCCGCATTCAGCATGCCCTTGTTCGGATCGGCGGCGAGTACCCATGTCCACAGAACGGCCGAGGCGACCGTGGGCACGATCGCAGGCATGTAGAAGAGGGTTCGGTAATAGCGCATGCCACGCACCGCGTTGTTCAGGAGCATCGCGATCGCGAGTCCGGAAAGGATGCTCAGGGGGACGCCGATGCCGCCGAGGTAGATGACGTTCAAGAGAGTCTTGGCGGTCATCGCCTTGTCTGTCGTGAACATGTCGACGTAGTTCTTCGCCCCGACCCAGCGCGCCTCGCTGAGCACGTTGTATTGGGTGAACGAGAAGAAGAGCGAGGCGAGCATCGGACCTGCGGTCAGGACGATGAAGCCTAGGAGCCAGGGCGAGATGAAGAGGTAGGCCCATTTGGCGTTGTTCTTCGCCAGCGATTTGAGGTGCAGGCGCTTCAATGCAATCCACGAGCCGAGGACGACCAGAGCGATCAACCCTAGACCTGCGAAGAGCGGGATTGCGAGGTCGACCACGGGCAGAGAGCTCGTGCGGTAATAGGCATCGAGGTCGCGTTGCACGACGTCCTGTCCGGCTTGGAGCGCGGCGACGATACCCATCGAACCGTTGCATGCGTTCTCCGTGGCGCGCACGTGCTCGTCCCAGAGAACCTGGCCGGCGAAAGTGGCGGGCCGAATCTTGGAGAATGGGAGCAGCGCGACGTGCTGATGGAGCGCCGCTTGGATGCGCGGATCGGCGGGAGTGAATTCTTTGAGGATCAGATCGTTGGTCTGAATCTGGGCGGACAGCCGAGGCACGTAGAGTCGACCGCGACGTCTTTCGGCCTCCCGGAAGCCCTCGTGTTCCGCGCGGCGGCCCTCCGGGCTCGCGGCAAACTTGATGAACTCCCAGGCGCCATCCAGATTTGAAGCACCGGTTGGAATAACCCAGGCGAAGCCACCGATCCACGTGACGTCCGCGTCCTTCTCGTTCGCGAAAGCACCCTTTTTGGCGATCCGGTCGTCCGGTTCGGGCGGAGGGGCGACGGCGAACTGTAGAGTCGGGCCGTAGCGGGCGAGGTTATTGATAATCCAGTCGCCGTCGATTTTCATCGCGACCTTGCCGACGATAAACGGGTCGTTCTCGTTGCCTTGGAATCCGCTCTCGAAGTTCTTAGCCGCGCCGTAACCTCCGATGAGGTCGTAGCCGTCCTTCATGAACTTGAGAGCGTCCTGATTCTCCTTGGCGGTGAGCGTGCAGGTGTGGCCGTCGGGGCTCATGAAGCTGCCGTTGAGCTGGAATGAATAGAGGTAGAGCCACGAGTTGCCGTAGTTCGGCAGGAAGCCGGCGACCTTGAGGGTTCCGTCGGGGTTTTTCTCGGTCAGTACCTTGCTGTACTTGAGCACCTCGCTCCAGGTGTGGGGCGGCCGATTGGGGTCGAGTCCGGCGGCGCGAAGGTCGTCTGCGTGCTTGGCGAAGAGGGTCTTGTTGTAGTACAGGACGCGGTCGTCGACTCCGGAGGGGATGCCGTAGACCTTGTTGTCCCACATTGCCTCCTGCCAGGGGGCGTTGTAGTATTGGGCGGCTTTCGGACAGTTGGGCAGGGCGGCGTCGCGCGCGAGAAGGTCGTCGAGGGGGCGGAAGGCGTTTCGGCTGGCCCAGTCCGAGATCGTGAAGCGGTCCTGATAAACGATGTCCGGCGCGACCTTGCCGACGATCGCGGTCATGAGCTTCTGAGGGTTCATGCCCCCCGCGCCCATGGTCAGCGCCCGAACGACGTACTCGGGGTGCAGCTTCTCGAAGCGCTGGATGACGGTCTCGAAGCCTTTCTCATCCGGCCCCGGGGCGCGCCCCCAGATGACGATCGGACGCGGCTCGGCGGCCCCGCTTAGGGCGGCGGCGAGGGCGAATGCGAGTGAAAGCAGTTTGCCGAGAGGTCGCATCGTTGCGAGAACGGTCGCGCACTTGTGCGGACCGTGGATACGTATTCTCATCTTAGCAAACCTTGGCGGTTTTCGGAAGGCCCCCAGCGAAAAACCAGGTAGGAGTGGGCAGAAAGAAAACGCCTCCTGAATGCCTGTATGCTTAGATTAGCCATTCCTTCTCGAGCTGCCGTTGGCTACGCGACGGGCTACTAGCTGTCCCGGAAGTCGGATCCAGCATTATGCGCATCGCGGCGAACTCGGCTTCTGTCCACGCCAATTCGTCCAATAATAGAGAAGAGATTCGCGAACCATCGCGCTGTTCGCGGCGTTCGATACAATAGGGATTGGGATTGGTGTCTTGTCATGCGTAGATTCAGAACTCATTTGCTCGTCACTGCCGGAACGCTAGTTGTCGGAGCCTTGATTGGCTGCGGTGGCAATGGGACTAGCTCTTTCGGTACGACTGGCTCGACGGCGGGCACTTACGATCCCAACAACCGCAACAGCAACGTAAATAATCCGAACGGAGCGCCGATCGCGGGATCGCCGGCCACGACGATGCCCGGTAACGAGATTCTTTTTGCGGAATTCGGAGACGATGGAACGACGTTGGAGCGACTGTCCTCCGATGGAAAACATGCTTCCGCTCTGACGAAACTTCCCGGCGGGCAGCCCGCGTACGCGCAGGATCCGACGGCAACCCACGTTGCGTTCGTTGCGGACAAAGGCGCGGGCCTTGGCGTTTACTACAACACCAGTACGAGTCCGGACAACGCCACGTCACTTTGCCAAAGCAATTTCAAGAGCGTCGGCTCGATCCAGTTCGCTCCAGGGGGCGAAGACGTCCTTTACACGGCCGAGACGGCGACCCAACCGTTCGCCGTCTTCTTCGCCTCGACCACCGGCAAGATGGTCAAGCGGCTCGACGATGGCGACGACGCGACGATCGCGCCGAACGGCAAGTTCGTCGCTTACGCGAAGACAGTGAGCGGACACAGCTCGATTTTTGTCACCGGCATCGACGGCAAGGGATCTCACGAAGTCAGTCACTCCAAGGGCCAGGATATCCTGCCCCAATGGAGCAAGGATGGCGGCAAGATTTTCTTCACTTCCGATCGTGATGGCACGTTCGGCGTCTACGAGATTTCCGCCAAAGGCGGAACGGCGCGACGTCTCGCCACGGGCGGCACCACCTACGGCGGCACGCCTAGCCCGGACGGCAAGAAGTTCGCCTTTAGCCGAATCAGTAAGTCCGCCGAAGACAACGGCTTGTTCGTTGCCCGAGCCGACGGAACTCTGGCCCACAAAGTCAGCGATACCCCCGCCGCGACGGGCGTGATGTATTGGACTACGCCGAGCGTCGCCGTCGGAAAATCCGCCAATCACCCCGGCGCCCCCGCACTGTCGATTTCGCCGCGGGCGAAGGCCCTGCTTCAACTGCCAGATGCTCCCGCTCCAAAGAAAGTAGAGCCGCCGAAGGCAGAAGAGAAGAAAGCGGAGTCGACGGCTCCTCCCGCCGACGGGAAGAAACCCACCGACGGTAAGGGCTGAGCCAGGTGCCAGAGTTGAGTGAGCGTGTGGATCTTCCGCACGAGTTAGTCGGATCGCGCATCCGTATCCGTCCCTACCGGGGAGGGGATGGAGCGGCGGTCTTTGAAGCCGTGGACGAGTCCAGGGAGCACATCCTTCCGTGGCTGCCCTGGGGACCGCTTCACGTTTCGGAGCAAGACTCGGAGGCTTTCGCCCTGCGTTGCGCCGCATCTTGGGAAACCCGAGACGATTTGGGAGTTGGGTTCTTCGACGTGAACACCGGACGTTACCTAGGCGGAAGCGGCCTGCATCGCATCCGTTGGGATGTTCCCGCCTTCGAAATCGGCTACTGGGTTCGGCGTTCGGAGTCGGGCAAAGGATACGTGTCGGATGCCGTGAAGCTGCTTACGACCTTGGCATTCGATCAGCTGGATGCAGCGAGAGTGTTCATTCGATGCGCGGTCGAGAATACACGGAGCGGAGCGATTCCCCGACGTCTAGGCTTCCAACATGAAGGAGTTCTGCGAAACGAGATTCGCGACGCCCTTGGCAATCTTCACGATGCCGACCTCTTCTCATTGATTCCCTCCGACTGGGAGCGCTTGAGGCCAAGTTTCACTGAAAATTGAAACTTCGAATTTCGGTGCGAGTAGAATGGAGATGCAGCTATGGCTACCCTCGCGCCTCCTTCCCTTCAGATCGACCACATCGCCGACAAGGTGTTCGCGGGCGAGAGGATAACCGCGGACGATGCGATCTCCCTGTTCAATCACCCGAACCTACTCGAGCTGGCCGCGATGGCGGATGCGCGACGCCAGCAGCGTGTACCGGGCCGGACCGTCACTTATATCATTGGGCGCATCCTGAACTACACGAACGTGTGCTGGGTTCGCTGCAAGTTCTGCGCGTTCTATCGCGTACCCAATCACGCCGAGGGCTACCTGCTGTCGGATGAGGTGATCTTGGACAAAGTTCGCGACACAGTCGAGAAGGGCGGCGTCGAGATTCTCTTTCAGGGGGGTCTCAATCCGAAGCTTAAGATCGACTACTACGAGAACATCTTTAGCCTCATCAAGCAGCGGTTCCCGGACGTGATACTGCATGCGCTGTCTCCCGCCGAGATCATCTACATCGCTCACATTTCGAAGCTATCGCTACGGGACACGCTTTCGCGTTTGAAGGCCTCTGGCCTCCACTCCATTCCTGGCGC
Organism: Fimbriimonadales bacterium; assembly: GCA_038238735.1. Lineage (GTDB taxonomy): Bacteria > Armatimonadota > Fimbriimonadia > Fimbriimonadales > Fimbriimonadaceae > JAFDWR01. The sequence continues at coordinate 10,389 of JBBSFL010000028.1, forward strand.
GGGCGGCGAAATCCTTGTCGACCGTGTTCGGAAAATCATTGCCCCTTACAAGGACACGACGGACGAGTGGCTTGAATGCATGCGCACCGCCTCCTCCCTCGGAATTCGATCGACAGCGTCGATGATGTTCGGCCACGTGGAGACGATCGCGGACCGAGTCGAGCATCTCGGCCGAATTCGCGACTTGCAGGACGAGTGCAATCCCTTCCGCGCCTTCATCGCCTGGAACTTCCAGCCGGAAGACACGAACCTGCCCATCCCTGTGAAGGCGAGCGGAGCCGACTACTTGCGCACAGTGGCCGTCGCCCGAATTTTTCTCGACAACATCGACAATCTCCAGGTATCGATCCTCACTCAGGGTCCAAAAATAGCCCAACTTGCCCTCGGTTATGGGGCGAACGATTTTGGCTCCGTGATGATCGAGGAGAACGTCGTGTCCGCCGCGGGCAACAAATTCATTCTGGACGCATCCGAATTCGAGCGGCTGATTTCGGAAGCAGGCTACAACCCGGCCCGGCGTAATACCCGTTACGAAGTCCTTCAGCCTTCCGGCCAAAGCTAAGTCACCGCTTGGCCGGAAGCCGAATAGCGCTCGTATCGGCGCTCTTCGATCACCGTCGCAACGCGTTCTACAGCTTCCGCCAATTCCGCGTAGTTCGTGTAAAGCGGCGCGACGCCGAGGCGGATATTATCGGGCATCCGGAAATCTGGGATGACGTTCATTTCCCGAATCAGAGCCAGGTCGATGCGAAGCGCTTCGGGGTGGCGGATCGCGATGTGGGAGCCGCGCCGAGCGGGATCTCGTGGAGAGCTTAGTTCGACTCCCAAGGGAGCGAGTCGAGCGTCGATCATTTCGATGAGGAACTCGGTTTGCTTCAGCGACTTTTCCCGGACGGCACCCATGCCAGCCTCTAAAAGGAGATCGACGCCGGGTTCGATCATGGCCATCGACAGCACTGGCGGCGTCCCCGCCAGGAACTTCGCCATGCCCGCGGCGGGGGTGTATTGCATCGAGAATTCGAACGGTTGGCGCTGGCCGAACCAGCCCCAGATGGGGCTCATCAGCTCTTCCTGCAGGTCGCGTCGCACGTACAGGAAAGCCGGTGCCCCAGGGCCGCCGTTTACATACTTGTAACAACAACCGACCGCGAGGTCGGCGTTGCAGCCGTTAAGGTCGACCGGGACTGCGCCGACCGAGTGGCTGAGGTCCCAAAGAGTCAGAGCGCCCGCATCGTGGGCGGCGGCGGTCAGGCGCTTCATGTCGTGAACGAACCCGCTCTTGAACGAGGTGTGGCTGAGGGTCAGGAGTGCGACGTTGCGGTCGAGATTCTCCTCGATCGAGTCGGGCGGGAGGTGGATGCCGTCCGCGCTCTCGGCAAGCCTGATTTTTCGCTCGGCGAGAAGATGGACGCACCCTTGGAGCAGATACAGATCGGAAGGAAAATTCATCTCGTCGGAGACGATCACCTGCCGATCGGGCCTTGCTTGCAGGGCGGCGATGCCGAGCTTGAAGAAGTTCACCGAAGTAGAGTCCGCAATCAAGATCTCGTCGGGCTGGGCTCCGATGAGTTGTGCGATCTTCGCGCCGAGGCGTTGAGGTAGGTCGTACCAGCCCTCGCCCCAGCTTCGGATCAGCCGGTCACCCCACTGCCGTTCGATCGCGTTTCGGGCTACTTCGACCGCGGCCTTCGGCGTCCGTCCCAGCGAGTTGCCGTCCAGGTAAATGAGACCCGGCTCGATCGGCACGAACCTGTCGCGAAGCTTCGCTAATGGATCGGCGGCGTCTAGCGCCTCGGCTCGAGCGGTGAAATTCTGCACCTGCGAGGTGTACCCGGCTCTCGTTCTCCCTCCTGTCGCGATGGTGCACGGCGTTCCGCGCGCTTGGCGAAGACAACCTTCTCGACTCACCCCTCCGCCCCACGCGGGTACCTTCCCTCCCGCGCACGATCATCTCGGCAAGTGGAAGGGCGCGATGGATCGCCCTTTATCTCATTTGGGCCATAGTCTGGGTATGCGTACGCAGCCGATCGGATCGTCCGACCTCACCACCACCCGTCTTGCCTACGGCTGCATGCGGATCGCGGGAACGTGGAATCCGGCGGAGATCACACCGGCTCATCGGGAAGAAGCGCACAAAGCGATCGTGGCGGCCTACGAGGCCGGCTATACGCTCTTCGACCACGCCGATATCTACTGTCGGGGCGCTTGTGAAACCTTACACGGCGAGGTGCTGCGCGAGGTCAAGGCGATGCGCGATGAGATCGTGATCGCCACGAAGTGCGGGATTCGGTTCAAGGACGATCCGCCGGGCACGGTGGGCCGATACGACTTCTCCTACGAACACATTCTAGCGAGCTGCGATGCCTCGCTCCAGCGCCTGGGCATCGAAACGATCGACATTTACCAGCTTCACCGGCCCGATCTGCTGATGAACCCCGAGGAGGTCGCGAAGGCCTTTGGCGTGCTTCACGAGCAGGGCAAGGTGCGATGGTTCGGAGTCTCCAATTTCTCCCCATCGTTCGTGGCCACGCTGCAAGGGGCACTGGATTTTCCTCTTGTCGTGAATCAAATCGAGGTGCACCTTGGCTTCCTCGATACGCTCACGGACGGAACGCTGGATCAATGTCTGCAAGCCGACATCATGCCTTTGTCTTGGTCGCCTCTGGGCGGAGGCTGGTTGGCGAGTTCGGAAATGCCAACCGATCCGAAAAAGGCCGGGTTGCTGACCGCGATGGACGACGTGGCGAAGTTATACAGCACCGACCGAGCCGGAATCGCGCTTGCCTGGCTGCTTAAGCATCCAAGCGGGATCGTACCGATCGTCGGTTCCGCTAACCCCGAACGCATCAAACGGTCGGTCGAGGCAGAAGGAATCGAGCTGTCTCGGGAGGATTGGTACCGACTCTTGGTCGCCGCGCGCGGCAAGCCGATGCCTTAGCGCTACCAGGAGTCCGAGCTCGCCAGCGATTCGATGTCTGGAAGCTTGGGAACGCGAATCGTCGCCCCTAGCGAAAGGCATGAAAGCGCGCCCGCGGAGGCCGCGAAGCGGATGCACTGCGGGAAAGGCCAATCCTGCGAGAGGCCGAAGAGCATAGCAGCTCGGAACGTATCGCCGGCTCCTGTCGAGTCCATCACGGCGTCCCGCTGCATCTCCGCCTCTCGCATACGGGTGAGTTCAGATTGGGGGACTGGAATCGCCTGGACGGTGCCCGATGCCTCTGCCACCACCATCGCGCGCTCGGCGTCGGTGAGGATCGTCGTGCATCGGTGCCTCTTCGACCAACGCGAGGCCCACTTCATATTGGTTTCGAGGTCGCCTCGAGCGCCGATCCAGTCGGTGCTGCTCTGGCAGATCGCCCCTTCCGGCACGCACTCGTCGTTCCGATAGAAGTCCATCAGATAAATTTGCATCCCGGCTTCGGAAGCGGCCTGCACGGCATGCCGCGCGGTAATCGACATGTTCGGCTCGGCAGTGAACCAGCTTCCTTTTTTGTAAGGGAGACCGGAAATGTCGACGTGGTCATCAGCGGCGGAGAACCCGTTTCCAACCATCGTGCGCTCCCCGTCCGGGGTGAGGAAAATGTCGCAGACCGGAGTTTCGCACTGGCCCGGCACGTCGGTAGAGTTCGCTAAGCCGTGCTTCGCGAGCATCTTGCGGAGAAGCCGGCCCTTCTCGCCAGAGCCGAGCCAGTTGCCGGCGAGAACCACGTCGGCTCCCCAGGAGCGCAGGGCGTTCGCGGTGTTGGCGGCTTCGCCTCCCAGAACGCAGAGGTCTTCGGCGACTTCGACGAATCCACCAGGAACCGGAAAGCGCGGGATTCTGCGGATTCGATCGATACAGATCGTGCCGAAGACAAGGATCATCGATTCATTGTAGAAGCTTCGGCGAGAATGCAATTTGTTGTCATCGGTCGGGGGCCGTTGACTTGGTCAATAGTGGCAAAATATAGTGTCTCCCCGGCCGTGTAAAAGATGGACATTCTCCGACTTCTCGAAGAGCTACAGCAGCAGGTTTTGGAAAAGCCGAAGCGCCTCGGTCCCCTCTGGTGGGGCATCGACGAGGACGAGATCAGCATGCAGATCTCCAAGATTCGAGCTTCGCTTCCAACCGAGTTGAAGGCGGCGGTCGCGACCGTGCGCGAGTCCGAACGGATCGTCGAGGGCGCGCGAGAGGATGCTACGCTTGCTTTGGAGAACGCGCAGAAGGAAGGCGAGCGCGTGCTCGTCGAGTCTCGCCGCGAGGCGGAGCGGATTGTCGAGCAGGCGAAGCTGCAGCAAGAGCGAATGGTCGCGGAGAGCGAGATTTTGAAGCTGAGCAAGGCGCAGAGCGAGGAGATCCGGTCGGCCGCCGACCGCGAAGCACACCAGATGCGACGCGGAGCCGAGAAGTACGCCTACGATGTGCTGGTCCAGCTTGAGAACGTGGTCGGCAAGGTGATGACCACGATCGATCGGGGGAAGCAGGAAGTGCGCCCGGTCGAGACTCCCGCTCAAACCGCAGCGCGGGACAAAGCCCGGGTCTAACGGGGCCGCGAATGGTGCATCATAAGGCACTATGAGACGAGTCTTTGTTGCCGCATTTCTGATAGCCGCCGCCCTCGCCCACGCCGACTGGACCGTTCTCAAGGGTCCGACGTTCTCCGTGGAGCTGCCGGATAAGGCGGGACAGCAGCCCATCTCGTCGAACACCAACGGAGTTGCCGTGCACGGCATGACTTACATGGCTCAGGGCCACGGCGCACTCGGACTCCTGACGACGACGGACTTTCCAACAAACCTTCGCGCCACGGATGTGCAGAAGTACATCAAATTATATTTGAACTCGTTCATCGCGAGCGCCAAAGCTCACGAGACTTCCCGTCGCCCGATTACGATCCATGGCTACAGCGGCCAGGAAGCACGCTTCAAGATCGGTACTCAGATAGGCACCGTTTGGGCCTTTGTGGTTGGTAAGGAAGGCTACGGTTTGGCTTGCATGGTTCCCGGCAAGGACCTCGACACCATCCGGGGCCGGATATTCAACTCGTTCCGAGCTCGGACGCCTTTGGGCGCCTTAGGTGGCCAATAAGGAGCGCGATGTCGCTGGGCCTTACGCCGGGAACGCGTGAGGCCTGGCCGATGGTTGTTGGCCTCACGCGGCTTAGTTTCTCCCTTGACTCGAAGCTGATGCCGGGGAGGCTGCGGATGTCGAACCCGGCCGGTATTCGCATCTCCTCCATCCGCTTCGCCTGGTCGACGACGCGGGTCTGCTTGCGCAGGTAGCCGTCGTACATCGCGGCCAGTTCGATCGCCTCCCGAACTTCGGTCTGGGAGCTGATTTCAAGCCGGATGCCACACTGTCCGCCCAGATGGAGCAGGCGATTCAGCGTCATCTCCGGGCGCTTCATGAGGTCGAATAGCGAGGTCTTGTCCCGGATCGCCTGCTCGCCACAAGCTTCCGCTGTTCCGGTCTGAGAGGGCGACACGAAGCTTTCTTGGAGCGATTGAAGGCCGCTCGCGATGGCCTCATGCTTGCGCACGTAGCGCGACCACCTTTCGGCGGAGCAGAGTCCGATTTCCCGGGAGATCGGGGTTAGACGGGTGTCTGCGTTGTCGTGGCGGAGCATCAACCGGTGCTCGGCGCGGGCGGTAAGCATGCGGTAGGGGTCGTCCACGCCCTTCGTAACAAGGTCGTCGATCATGACCCCGATGAACGAGTTGTGCCTCGGGAAGTCGATGGGGGCGTGGTTCTTCGCGTACCTTGCCGCGTTGATCCCGGCGACGATTCCCTGCCCCGCCGCCTCCTCATATCCGCTAGTGCCATTGATCTGCCCAGCGAGGAAGAGCCCCGGCATGAGTTTCGACATCAAGTGCGGCGTGAGCTGCAGGGGATCAGCCATGTCGTATTCCACGGCGTAGCCCGGGCGGAGCATCTCGACATGTTCGAGGCCGGGAATCGTGCGCAGAAACTTGATTTGGATCTCGGCGGGCAGGCTCGTCGAGACACCTTGGACGTAAGTGGACTCGCCGTCCCACTCCTCCTTTTCGAGGAAGATCGGGTGGGAGTCCTTGTCGGCAAAGCGAACGATCTTGTCCTCGATGCTGGGGCAGTAGCGCGGACCCACCCCTTCGATCTGGCCGGAGTACATGGCGCTCTCGCCAAGATTCTCCTGAACGATCGTGTGTGTTTCTGCCGTGGTCCGGGTTTGCCAGCAGGGGAGGAGATCGCGCTCCGGAAACGAGCGGTCGTGAAGCAAGCTCATCGAACCGGCATCGGGTTCGCTGTCGAGGGGCGGGGTCTTTGTGAAGTCGATCGAGGAGAAAGCGATCCGAGGAGTCGTTCCCGTCTTGAACCGCCGGGTCGCGATACCGAGGTTTTGGATCCAAGTCGCCAGGTCGGTCGCCGCCTCGTCGCCGTGCCTTGCCGCGACAGTTTTTCTTTTGCCTTCGTGACAGAGTCCATTTAGGAAGGTGCGGGTTGTTAGAACGATTGCCCTAGCGGTGAGGATCGCAGTTCCAGATGAGTGGGCATGGGCAACTTCGAGCCCGGATAGGACGCCTTTTTGGTCAAGGACCCGAAGGACGGTGCCTTCGATCAGAGTCAGGTTTGGCTGTACGGCTAGAGTCTTCTGCATAAGTCTCGGGTACAGAGACTTGCACACATGGGCCCGAAGCGTTTGAACGGCCGGACCCTTGCCTGTGCCGACGCGACGGATGTGGGTGAGGGCGTAGTCCGTCGTCACCCCCATCTGCCCGCCCAAGGCATCGACCTCCCGGGCCATGTGACCCTTCGCGGGTCCGCCAATGGAACAGTTGCAGGGGAGATGGCCGATTCGGTCCAGGCGCAT
>JBBSFL010000029.1:0-17068 GCA_038238735.1 Fimbriimonadales bacterium
CCCCGTGAAGGGTCTTGAACGAATAGCCGCCAAAGATCGCCTAGACCAAGAGCCGATCGACTTCCACGAACGTGTACGGCAAGGATTCCTGTCTGAAGCCGCCAGGGCCCCCGAGCGGTTCGTGACGATCGACGCCTCGAAAGACGCACCGGCGGTCCTATCCCAGGCACTTACAGTTTTAGGTTAAGCAAAGTCGAAAGCAGGCTCGCCGGTTAATTCTCGCCAACCAGGGTCAAAATCGCAACTTCAGGCGGGCACAAGAATCGGATGGGGATTAGGGTCGTCCCAACCCCCCTCGTCACGAAGATCGGCACGGGAGCATCCGGATAGAACCCGCGAACATATCGACGCCCGTTCTCCGTATGCATCGGCGCAAACCCGCCGGGCAGCCGAAACTGCCCTCCATGGCTGTGACCGCTCACCTGCAAAACCGGGCCCGACTCCAAATGCCGCACCATATCCGGCTCGTGCCACAGCACGATCTGGGGATCGCCCTCCGACATCTGACGCGCCGCCGCCTGCGCAAGCTCCGGACGCGCGGCCCCCTCGTTAGCCGAATCCACGCCCACCCAAGTGATGCCCAAGTGCGACCAAGCCTCGTTCCGCAGCAGCCTGATATTGAGTTGATCGAAGATCGGCGCGAGGAGAGACGCATCGCCCTCGTCGTAGTCGTGATTCCCCGGCACTGCTACAACCCGCCCTTCCATCTCCAGCAGCGGCTCCATCGCGTCACCAACCATCGCCGGATTCTCCAGACTCCACTTGCCCACGAAATCCCCGATCAGCGCCACCATGTCTGGAAGCTCGTCGAGCGCCAGATTTACCGCCCGCAGCGCGCGGTCTTTCTGTCGGGCATCGTTGATGTGGAAGTCGCCTAGAAGCGCGAGCTTGAATCCGCTCAGCCGCTTCGGCCAACCGCGCAATCGCAGCGTATGCCGCTCCACCACTAAACGATTTGCCTCCACGAGAGCCCCGTAGGCCGCCATTGCCGTGCCCGCCGCCGCACCGAGGAATAGGAAATTTCGAAGTCGCATCGCTGAATCTATTGTGAAGCGCGAATGGGTAGTCTCGCCTCGTGCTTCGAGTCGAGTTCAAAACGATAGAGCTGATCAAGCGCTATCCCCTCGCGATCAGCCGAGGCATCCAGGCCTCTTCCCACAACCTCTTCGTCTCCGTGAGCGACGGCGAGCACACGGGTCTCGGCGAGCTCTCTCCTTCCACCACGAAGAATTGGACGGCAGCAACCGGCCAGCTTCAGATCGAGAAGTTCGTACACGAAAACCAGCCCCTTCTCGGTGCACCATCGCCGCACGAAGTCTGGCAACAGATGAGAGAAGCCTCGATGGACCCGCCCGCGATGGCCGCGTTCGACATGGCGCTCTGGGACCTCCTCGCCAAGCAAGCCGGCCTTCCCCTTTACCGCCTGCTTGGCCTCCCTAAGAAATCCGTCCCGACAAGCGTCACCGCCGGGCTCAACCCGCCCGAGCTGACTCGCGAGCGGGTGCCCGAGATACTTAGCCGAACTGGTGCGAGAGCGCTGAAAATAAAGCTCGGGTCTCCCGACGGCCGGGGGCACGACCGCGAGCACTTCCTCGCCGCCGCTGCCGCCGCGAAACCCTTCGCGGTGAAGCTTAGGGTTGACGCAAACGGCGGCTGGACCGTGCCCGAAGCCAAAGAGATGATGAAATGGCTCGCGGGACAGGGGGTCGAATACGTCGAGCAGCCGCTTCCCCAAGGTCAGGAGGAAGACCTCCCCGAGCTCTTCGAGGACCGGCCCTTGCCCATCTTTGTGGACGAGTCCTGCGGCTTCTCCAGCGAGGTCCCCACCCTCGCCTTGCCTTTCGTGCTTTGGATGGCGCGCAACAAAGCCATTAGCTTGGAGCACTCCAAAAAGCTTTTCCGCGCCATCGATGGAATCAACCTCAAGCTCATGAAGTGCGGCGGCATAACGGAGGCCCTCCGCATCGTCGCCACCGTCCGCGCCTTCGGCCTCAAGACGATGATCGGCTGCATGAGTGAGTCGAGCGTCGCGATCGCCGCTGGGGCATCGATGGGCGCGCTCTTCGACTACATAGACCTCGACAGCCACCTCAATCTCAACCCCGATCCGGCCGCGGGAGCGCCGATTCTCGAGGGCGTCATCACTCCGACGGATCATCCAGGCCACGGAGGGCACCTCCTCCATGCTTGACCGCACCACACCGCTCGCCCTCTACATGGAAGGTGCATCGAACGACGACAACGGCAAGATGGGCTTCGGCGTCCTTCGATACTCGCCAAACCCGATCGCCTGCGTCATCGACTCTGAAGCTACGGTCAAGGACGTCGCGGAAACCGGGCGCACGTCGCGATCCGCACCCATAGTCGCGACCGTAGAAGAAGCGATCGCTCGAGGCGCGAAGGCGATGGTGCTCGGTATCGCTCCTTCCGGTGGACTGATCCCGCCCGAATGGTGGAAGGACATCGACGTCGCGGTGGCCAACCGCCTCTCGATCATCAATGGGCTCCACGACCTCGTCGCTCCCCGCTACAGGTCGCTTACGGAGGGGCAGTGGATTTGGGACATCCGGCAAGAGCCCGAGGGCCTCACCAACGGCACGGCCCTCGCGGAGAGGCTCGCCGTCCCGAGAGTGCTGATGATCGGTACAGACATGGCGGTCGGCAAAATGACGGCCGGCCTCGAAATCGTCAAAGCTGCCCAGGAGCAGGGCATCGGAGCGGAATTCGTCGCTACGGGCCAGATCGGGATCACGGTGACTGGCCAAGGCGTCCCCCTCGACGCGATCCGCGTCGACTTCGCAAGCGGGGCTATCGAACGGGAAGTTCTGCGGGCTGCCGAGGTTTTGGGCCGAAGCAAGGGCTTCGTCCTAATCGAGGGCCAAGGCGCCCTCTCGCATCCAAGCTCATCCGCCACGCTTCCGCTGCTAAGAGGCGCGTGCCCAACCCACCTCATCCTCTGCCATCGAGCGGGGCAAAAAACTCTCCGCAGGCTCCCAAACATCGCCATCCCAGACCTTCGAGAATACGCCCGACTGTACGAAAACTTGGGCGAAGCGCTCGGAGCATTTCTCCGCCCCAAAACCGTCGCCGTCGCCCTGAACACGTCTCACCTCGACGACACGGCCGCGCAAGTCGCCTGCGACGCAATCGAAGTCGATACCGGCTGGCCCTGCACAGACCCCGTCCGCCACGGTGCCAAGCGACTGGTGGACTCGATCACCTAGGACAGCACGAGTCCTTATCGGGCGCCTCGATCCGGCAATCGTGTGGGCGAATTCGTCCACGAGAATCAACTCAGTCATCTCGCCAATGCTCCGTCGTAGTCTAAGTCGACCAACTTCACGTCGCGACGACACAGCTTCCGACAGTAGGACCTTGAGTCCCTTTATGTCCGCACGACCGTGGCGCTCCAACCAGCCCGTCACAACGTGAAGACCCGGTGCCTTCCGCTTAGGTGAGCATCGCGAGGTTTTCACCACTCCCGCCGAAGCCCCGAGAACGATTTTCAACCTTCCTAGCGATACTTCAGCATCTGCGGCTTGGACGAGCTGCTGCAGTTCGTCGGTCTGTCGCACGAGGTTCCCAGAGTGCCACACTCTCACCCCGCCCAGGGGCGACCCGCTTCAGAAATTCCGAGGATTTTGTATATTCTTGGCCTATCCAGGCTCCTCGGTGGCAAGGCGTAGAAGCGCGGTGGCTCCGGCTTTGTCGCCGGGAGCCAGATCGCCCTCCAGCACCTTTTCCAACAGAAACGCCTTCCACGTTCCCACTTCCGGTCCGGCTTCTAAATTCAGCAGCGCCATGATCTCCTCGCCGCTTAGAGGGCTGACGAGCGTCGATTTCGGAGTGGTTATTTGAACCTCGGAGAGGCGCTTCCGAATCGGCGACAGGTCCAACCCCTTGACTCCGGGGCGCAGGGCGCCTGCATCCGCTTCTACGAGAGCCAGGAGCGACTTCACCTCGCCATCCATGTCGCGCAACAGCCGCCTGGCTGCGCTAGGCGTGAAGTCGGGCGCCGAACCCAGACGCATGTGATTCTTCACCAGCAGAGCCACCCGCTCGACTTCTTTCTCAGAGAGCTTCAGGCGGCGCAAGATCGCACGAGTCATGTCCGCTCCGATGCTCTCATGGCCAAAGAACCGCGTGTCGCCCTCCTCGTCGATGAACCGCGTGGACGGTTTTCCCACGTCGTGGAGTAGCGCCGACAGAGACAGGCCGACATCGCCCGGCCCCACGTTCTTCAAGACCAACAGGCTGTGCCGCCACACATCCAGGTGATGGAACTTGCCCTGCTCGACACCGACCATGGCTCGGAATTCAGGGGCGAAGACGTCCAACAAACGGAGATCCATCAGGTCTTGCATTGCTTCTGGGGCTGTCTCCAGCAGAAGCATCTTGAAAACTTCGTCCCGAATTCGTTCGGCGCTGATTATGCTCAGCCGATCACGTGTGCCCGAGATGGCCTCGTAGAGTCCAGGAGCCGGTTTAAAGAAAAGCTGCCGCCGAAACCGCACGGCCCTTAGCATCCGCAGTGGATCGTCGAAGAAGGTGGCCTCCGGCTCAAGCGGCGTTCGCAACACCCTCGCCTCCAAATCCGTCATGCCGACACCAAGGGGGTCCCGCAACTCGCCAGTATGCAGATTACGCAGAAGCGTATTGACGGTAAAGTCGCGCCTGCGGGCGTCCTCCTCCAGACTTGCAGGCTCCACGTCCGGCTTCCGGGACGCCTCGTCGTAGCTCTCGCGCCGGGCCGTGATCAGTTCGATCGCGGAACCGGCAACCTGCAGCATTGCCGTCCCAAACCGCGCATAGATGACGGGAGGGATCGTGGAAACGCCGCCCCTGTACAGCCGCTGAGCCAAATCCGATGCGCTAAGGGTGGTGACGATGTCGAAGTCGTTCTTCACGGGCCGGCCGAGCATCTCGTCGCGGACGGCGCCGCCCACCAGCCAAAGTTGCTCCTCGAACTCGGTCCCCCGCGTAGCCTCCGCGATCCGCGACAGCGCTTCGTGCATGCCAATCCTTACGAGCGCATCGCTTGATCGGGACCAATCGTGGCGACGTACAGCGAAAGCCACTTGCCCTGCACTCGGGCGTCTCCGCGGCTGCCTTCGGCGCAGGCGTAGAACATCTCGCGCGCGCACTCGAATTCGACCTTGTTGCCCTTTTCGAGTTCGACCTTCACATAGAACCGCACTCCCTCTTGCTCAAGGTCCCAGTCGGAGATGACCAGCCGCGCATGGTCGTCGTAGGCGTAGCGCGAGAGGATCTTTACATTCGAATAAGCTTGCTGAGGACCCTCGAACTGAGTCTTGTTTTTAGCCATCCCGGCATAAAGCGCTCCACCCAAAGACAGAAGGCCGGCAAGGATGCAAAGAGGGCCTAGAACTATCAAAGGGGCCATCTGCAGGATCATCCCAAGCAAAAGCAAGAGAAAGCCAAGAGCCACAACGCCCGCCCCGCCGCCCAAGCCGAGGGCGATCAGCTTTTCAGTCCGCTCTTCCTGCTCCTGATGCATGGCCTAGCCTCGAGCGCCCGCGGTCACGCCGGGCAGGATCACATCGCCCACCGCGTAGGAGCGGCGCAGGTCTTGCAAGACAACCTTTACGCGCTGCCCCAGATATTCGGTGCCTTCAAGAAGCTCAATGAAGTAGCCCGTGTCGGACCAGCCCACCGTCTTGTTCGCCGTCTCAAATGCGGAGCGTCGAACGTTGACTTCGACCACTTGCGCGCGCCGATAGGACATGTGCTTTCGATCGAAATCCTCGATCGTGCCGGATCGAATCTCGTACTCCTCGTACTCCATGTCGAAGTTCGCCCGAATGTAAAGGCCCCGCCGCATCTGATGCTCTAGCTCTTCGACGTTTTCGCCGTCAAGACCTATCAAAGCTTCGACGACCGCGGGATGACACTCAATGACGAATGCATTGCCCGGCTCCTGAACCTTGCGCCACATATCGCGTTCGATCCACAGCGACACTGTCTCCTTGCTCGGTATCCGGCCCACTCCCTCGCACATCGGGCAAGCCTCCGTGATCTCCTGGGTGACCGATTCGCCGATGCGCTTGCGCGTTATCTCGACGAGGCCTAGCGAAGAAATCCGCCCTACCCGAGTTCGCGCGCGGTCACGCGCCAAACGATCCGTAAATGCGGTCAAGACCTTCTTGCGGTCGGCTTCCGACTCCATATCGATAAAGTCCACTACGATAATGCCGCCCATGTCGCGCAGTCGAAGTTGACGGATCACCTCATCGATCGACTCCATGTTCGCCCGCAGTATCGTGTCGTTAAGCGACGAACTGCCGACCTGCTTGCCAGTGTTAATGTCGATGGCGGTCAGCGCTTCCATCTCGTCGATGACCAAATACGCGCCAGTCTTCAGCCATACCTTGTGCTGCAGCAGACGCTCTAGGTCGACTTCGATGTTGTAGTAGTCGAAGACCGGCACGTCCTTGTCGTAGAGCACGATCTTGTCGCGCATCTGCGGAGCAACCGCGTTGGCGACGAGGTGCACTTTCTCGTACTCGTCGGGATCGTCGATCACCATCCGATCCATCGTGTCCCCGAACATGTCGCGGACGGTACGAAACAGCAGCGTCTGGTCCTTATGCACGCAGGCCGGCGCGCGCTGCTTCTTCGCATTGCGCGTGATCTCGCCCCACTGCTGCTGCAAAAATTGGATGTCGGCGCGAAGCTCCTGCTCAGTCCGCCCCTCGCACTCGGTCCTCAGAATAAGCCCGAAGCCTTCCGGAGTAATCCGATCCCCGAGCTTGCGCAGGCGCTCCCGCTCGGATCGATCCTCGATCTTGCGACTGATACCTACGTTGTTGGCCTCGGGCATCAGAACGACGTAGCGGCCAGGCATCGCGATGCGCGTCGAAACTCGCGCGCCCTTCGTACCCCGGGGACCCTTCGTGACCTGCACCATGAGTTGCTGCCCAGGCTTGATCAACTCCTTGATCTTCCGGCGTCGAAGCTCCGAGCGCTTCACGCTCGCCGGCGAGTTGTCGCCCTGGGCGTCGTCGGGGATGATGTCCCCGACGTACAAAAAGGCGTTGCGTTCGAGGCCGATGTCCACGAACGCGGCATCCATTCCGGGCAGCACGTTCTGGACGATGCCTTTGAAGATAGAGCCGACGACGCGCTCTTCGCGCTCGACGCGGTACTCCATAAGCTGCCCGTCCTCGAGCAGTGCGATGCGGGTCTCGCGGTTCGATACGTTGACGATAATTTCGGTTTTCGGAGCGGCGTTTCGCCCACCCTCAGCCGAGGAATTTGTGGCGGGGCGGCGAGTTCGAGGCCTGCGCCCGTTGGTGGTTTCTCTCATTGCGGTTCAGCGGTCAATAGCATCATTGTACCGACCCAGCCCTATTTCGGTTTGAATGGCGAAGGTCTTCGTGCCCATGCTTGAGCGTGAGTGCGCCTTCAGTCGCCACCAGCGGCCAACTCCTCTCCGATGCCAGACCAGTGGCCCAAATGGCTACTCGGATTCTGCAAACGCCATCGACGTTTTCGTAAAAGTGGAAGGGTTGTAGGTATCCAAGGCGATCAGCATTCCCGTCTTCAAGTCGTATCCGAGCTTGCTTTCCTCCGCCCCATTGGAGTGCACGAACTCAAGATAGGGGCCATGAGGGCCCTGCTGGGTGCCGGACACCCGAACAGTCACTTTCGTAAACTCATCCGTGTCCAAGACTTGGCCCGCCTGCAGGCGAGCCAGCGCGCTCGGGTGAATCCAGAGCGGATCGATTTTAGCGTTGGCTGTGTAATACGGAGCTGGCTGGCCGAGGGTCGGGTCAGGACCGTCAGAGTCGAAGATTGTTTTAGTCATACTGACCCACCCATTGCCCCGCTCCTTCACTTCGAACTTTGCCTTCGAGTGCTCAGGCGGAAGCGGAGCGCCGCCGGTCAGCCCGAACTGCGAAGTGACGTTGTAGGTGATGGACTTGAAACTCTTGGCCCAATCCGGATCAGGATCGCTGGCCCAAGGCACGTTAAGCGGCCGAGCCCCGACCGCGACGCCAGATACGAGCAAGGTGCTACCGGTGTTCGTCTCGCCAGGAGCCGTGAGTTCGGATGGTGGTCCGACGGAGGCGATGCTGAATTCGATCATGAGACCGGTCTTCAAATCGTACGCGTAGAAGCAGCGGTTGGTTGGATAATATTCGAACAGTGTCACTGCGTCGGTAGTCGCATTTCCCATCGGCCATTGGCCCTTCACAATGCGCCGGTTCGGCTCCATCACCATCGGCAGACTCTGAAGCGAGTCGATGTTTGACCAGATGCTCGATCCGTACCCAGGCGACCCAATTTCATACATAACCGGTCCGGAGTGGGCCGGCGCGGTGAGGTTCGGACTCACCATGAAGGTGCTCTTGATCATCAGCGAGTGCTGGTCGTCCAAGGCGATCAGCTCATATTGCTGGTAGGTGTCGGAGCTGCCGCCCGCCTCCTTCTTTCTCCGATCGAACCGGTCGCCGGTTTTCGGGTTCTCCCAGATCCCCTTGTCGTTCGGAACCCAGTTCGAGCCCTCGCCCGCGATCGTCGCCGAGATGACATGGTAGGTAAACCTCATGCCGGGCTTCACTATTGGGGGTGGCGGAGCATCGGCCGCTTCCGGCAGGAAGGAAAGGACGATGCTGCCGTCCCCTTTCGCCTCCCCTCCCACCGCTGGTCCGATCGCCGACCTCTTCACGGTACCGGGCGGTCTGCAACTCACGGCGAACAAACTCGCTAGAGCGACGAGGAGAATGGTGGGATGAAGCGGATGGCTCTTTTTCAGTAGGGGTCACAGCAGCGTGTCTCAGCCCATTTTGACCGAGGTGCAGAGCGTCCCATCAAAAATGAGTCAGGGGACCTAATTTAACGGCAGCTCGCCCGTCAAGACTTCGCAGGCGTGAGTCGCCGGGCATCGGGATCGGTGCTCGGGATGGATGACAGCAGTTTCCTCGTGTAGTCCTGCTCTGGCGTGTCGAAGATCTTCTCGACGCTGCCGCGCTCCACGATCTTGCCCTGGCTCATCACGCAAACCGTGTCCGCCATGTACTCGACGACGGCAAGGTTGTGGGTGATGAAGAGGAACGACAGGCTGCGCTCTCGCTGGAGTCTTCTCAGGAGGTTGAGCACCTGGCTTTGCACGGATACGTCGAGCGCGCTCGTTGGCTCGTCCAGAACCATGAACTTCGGCTCGACAGAGAGAGCTCGGGCAATCGCCACGCGCTGGCGCTGCCCGCCCGAGAATTCGTGAGGATAACGGTTCAGGACTTCGGGCTCCATGCCTACATCGGCGAGAAGGTGTGCCGCGCGCTCTTCACGCTCTCTGGTGTTCGCGCCGAGCCGGTGAATCATCATCCCTTCGGTGAGCGCCTCCCGAATAGTCATGCGCCCGTTGAGGCTGCCATAAGGGTCCTGGAATACGACCTGGATTTTCCTTCTCAGCGCTAGCCTCTCGGTTGAATTAAGATCTGTAACGCTCTTCCCGTCGAATATCACCTTGCCGGAGGTCGGTGCGAGCAGACCCAGCGCCATCAAGCCAACGGTGGATTTTCCCGAGCCGGACTCCCCGACCAAGGCAAGTGTCTGCCCTTCCTGAACCTCGAACGAAACATCGTCGACCGCCAGCTTGGGAGCGCTTTTCTTCAGGAAACCGCGCGCCCCGAATTCTTTGCGCAGATTCTCGATTTGGAGAATTGCGCTCAAGCGACGACTCCTTTGCCGGATTCTCCGGGGATGCGGGTCGCCGCCGTGTTGCCCTTCTCGGCAATCTCGTCGAGGCGAATGCACCGCGCCTCGCTCGCCCCGCGCACGAAGAGCGGTGGTACAGCGGCTTCGCAAGCGTCGATCCGGAAGCGGCAGCGGTTCGCATACCGGCAGCCCTTCGGCCAATGGGTGGCCGAGGGCACCGAACCCTCGATGACGGCGAGGTCCTTGCCTCGCGACTGTCGCGAAGGCAAACTCTCGAGAAGATCGCGGGTGTAGGGATGCTGGGGGTTATGGAAGATCTCGCGCACGGGCGCGTCCTCCATCACCATGCCCGCATACATCACGCTTACGTCGTCCGCCATCTCCGCAACGACGCCCAGATCGTGAGTGATGAGCAGGATCGCCATCCCCATCTCTGTCTGGATTTCGCGCATTAACGATAGGATTTGGGCCTGAACTGTAACATCCAATGCGGTCGTCGGCTCGTCCGCGATCAGAACCTTTGGGTTGTTCGCGAGAGCTATTGCGATCATGACGCGCTGACGCATGCCGCCGGAAAGCTCGTGCGGATACTGGCGCAGAACGCGATGAGGGTCCTCGATTCCGACCCTATCCAAGAGTTCCAGGGCCCGCGTTCGGCCGTGTGCTTTGGTCCCGCCGTGGGCGATCACGGATTCGGCGACCTGATTGCCGATCGTAAAGACAGGGTTCAAGCTCGTCATCGGCTCCTGGAAGATCATCGCGAGGTCGCGTCCGCGGTAATCGCGCATCTGATTCCAAGTGAGATCGAGCAGGTCCTTTCCATCCAGTAGTACTTGGCCGCTGTCCACGAAGCCGGCGGGCTCGGGCAAAAGCTGCATGATGGAAAGCGCGGTGATCGACTTGCCGCAGCCCGACTCGCCGACGATGGCGCGGGTCTTGCCCGCTTCGACGGTAAAGTTGACGCCATCGACGGCCCACGCCGTCCCGCGCACCGTCTTGAGATAAGTGCGCAGGTTGCGCACTTCGAGAATAGGCCCGCTCATTCGGTCCTCAATCGCGGGTCGATCGCATCGCGGAGGGCATCGGCAAGGATATTGAGGCTGAGAACGAGCACGAGGAGGGCACTCGCCGCCGAAACGAGGGGCCACCAGACGGCAGGATCACGCGTCAGCTCATCTCTCGCGGCATCGATCATGTTCCCCCAGCTACCGGTGTCGGATCCAACTCCGACCCCCAGGTAAGCCAGGATGGATTCATAAAGCACTAGCTGGGAGAACAGCAGAGTCACAGAGATGATAATCGCGGGAAGAAGGTTAGGAAGGATGTGCTTCGCAAGAATACGAGGCGTCGCCACTCCAAGCGCCTTCGCGGCCCGCACATACTCCCTATCTCGATGCTTAAGAGTTTCGCCACGGATAAGCCTGCACAGTGGAATCCACGATGTGAACCCGAGCGCAAAGCATATAGACAACAAGTTTTTCCCAAGCATTAGCACAAGCGCAATGATCAGGAGGATGTCCGGAATCGACCCAAAAACGGTGTAGAAAAACTGGACGACGTCGTCGAGAAATCCTCCGAAGAAGCCTGCTGCCATGCCGAAAAACAAAGCAATTGGCACGGCGATAAGACATGCGAATCCGCCAATGATGAATGCGGTGCGAAAACCTTTTAGAACTTGATAGAGAACGTCCTTGCCCACGCTGTCAGTGCCCAACAGGTGGATGGAGGCTACGCGTCGCGGGTTGAGTTCCTGGGTTTGGGAACCCATGGGGGCAGAATAAGTTCTCTCGTCGGCTCGGCCGAATATTTGATCCAACACGGTTCTCGACTGCGCGGAGTTGGTAGATTTCCAGGAGAGGCTGTCTAAAAGGGCAACCGTCCCGGCGAATGTGAGCAAAACGACGGCAGCCATTGCCAGCTTATTGCGCCGAAGCCTCCTATAAGCTTCTGCCCACAGAGCCTGGGTACGGCTTCGAAGAAAGATCCAGACCAGTAGCGCGACGACCAGCAGGGGAATCGCGTTGGATTCCAGATTCTGAAGGAGCCCGTTGCTCATGAAAGCCTCACCCGCGGGTCTAATGCGGCGTATAGGACGTCCGTGATCAACAGGCCGACGATGTAAAGGAATGCGCCCAAGTAGACCATCACTCGGACCACGGCGAAGTCCAGGCTGTGGATCGCGTTCACAAGATAATTGCCGAGCCCAGGTATGCCAAAGAAGGACTCGAGCACTAGATTTCCGAGGATTAAGCTGGGAATCGCCGCCACCGTCGTGGTGATAACCGGAATCATGGCGTTCTTCAACACGTGCTTATAGAGAACGATATTCTCTCGGACGCCCTTCGCCCGCGCCGTTCGGACGTAGTCTTGGCTCGTTTCGTCTAGCAGGAACGTTCGATAAAGCCGAACGTAGTATCCCGCGCCGCTCGCGATCGAGACGAGGACGGGCAGGATCATGAACTTCAGACTCGCCCAGCCGGACTCATAGCCCGCAAGGGGGCCGTAGCGCAGCATCTTGCCGAAGAAGAACTGGATACCGATGACGTAAACGACAATAGGGATGCTAAGAAACAGAACCGCCATACCCATTGTGACTGTGTCGATATAGGTTCCACGCAGGTAAGCCACCACGATTGCGAGTCCGAGCCCAACAAGCAAGGTGAACCCGAAACTCAGAGCCCCCAGCTCCAACGACGGAAGGGCGCCCGCTTCGATTCGATCCATGATCGGCTCCTTCGTCTTGTCCGATATGCCGAAATCGAAGGTGAGCATGCTCACCATATGTCGTTTAAAAAGCTCACCCGTTGGTTTATCGTAACCGTGGGATGCGACCCACTGCTGAATCATCTTCGGAGTCGGATTCTTCGCCGAAAGATTTCGCCTCGCCATCGTCTCCGGCGAGAAGATTAGAAAGAAGAGGGCGAACGTAAGCAGAGAGACGCCGATGAGGATCGGAATCATATAAAGGAAGCGGCGAACGAAGTATCGGGTCAATGCGGTCCCCCCGCCGGTCGGCGCACGCGACGGTTGCGTTGACGGTTCACGGTCTGGACGGCGGGCACCGTAGCGATGATGATCAGGATGATCGCCACGACGAGGGGCACCAAAACCGGTTGATTCCAACTGTTTTGCAGCGCGAGCCTCTTATCGACTTCGATAGCTCGGTAAGACAGGAGATTGGAAAGAATCGGATTGCTGTGCCGATTGTGCACCCAAGGCTGATAGACGGTCGGCGCCTCGTTCTCTTGAAGGTAAATCCAAGGACAGTCCTCGACTGCCATGTCGCGCATCTTGTGGATGATCGCCTCTCGTGCCGGCCCGTCGTCCATCGACCGCATCTGCTCGAAGAGCTTGTCATAGTCCGGGTTGTGGTAGTTCGCGTTGTTCGGACCCGGCGACTCTTGAGGACCGTAAAGCAGGAAGCAGAAGTTCTCAGCGTCGGGATAGTCTGCAATCCAGCCGTAATTGAAGAACTGAACTTTCTTGTGGTTTGTCTTGTCGACGAACTCCGCGTAGGTGGTGTCGCGCGAACCAACGGTGATGCCCAGCGCCTGAATCTGCTTTCGAATGAACTCTTCGCGTAGCCGATCCGACGGCCCGTTGTCCGTGTAGTTGTCGTAATAAAGGGTCAGACGCTCGCCCTTCGAATCCACCCCGTTCGGATAGCCCGCTTCCGCCAGCAACTGCTTCGCTTTGGTCAGCTTGGGATCATATTCCCGGTAGGGATTCTTGTAGTTCGGGTCGTAGCCGCACAAACCGCGCGGAAGCAGGAACTCGGTTTTGACGCCCAAGCCCTGATTCATGATCTCTACGTAGGACTCCGAGTCGATCGCGAGGGAGATCGCTTGCCGGAGCTTCCGCTTCTGAGGCGTGTACCCGCCGAATGTCGGGTCCTCCATGTTGAAGGCGAGATACTCGACGGAGGGATAGGCGCCTTTAAGCATCTCGATCCCGCGCTGCTTCATCGAAGTTCCGGGACGAATCGAGTGGAGTAGCACCGGCGCGTTAGCCTGACCGACGCCCAGCGAGTCGAAGTAACCTTGATCGAAGAGGTTGTAGTTGGTGATCGGCTCCGTGATAATCCTGTACTCGACGCGGTTCAAGAAGGGAAGGTTTTTTCCAACGTCGACGAGCAGCCTCGGCTCGGCGTTAGGCGGAGCGACCGTCGGGTAGAGAGCTCCCGGAGAGTTCTCGTTGCGGACGAGGACTATGCGCTTTCTCGGGGTGTATTCCTCTAACCGAAATAGGCCGCATCCAACAAGGTGATGGAGCGCAAAAAGATCCCCGTACTTCTCAACCGCCTCCCGAGGGATGGGCGTGGTGAAGTGCATCGCCATGATGTACTGGAACTGGGGATATGGCTGGTTAAACGCGACGCTGAACCGGTAAGGGTTGGCGGGATCCACCTGGACTCCGCTCAAGGTCTTGTCGTAGTTGACCCTATCTTGCGCGTCGTTCTTCTTCTTTCCGAATCCCTTCGCGTATTCGTCCCAACCGATAACCTTATCCGCCAGATTGCTGGCTAGAGGAAACTCCACCTTGGAATCGGCCATGCGCTTGAAGGCATAAACCATGTCGTTCGCGGTGACTCCGCGCCCCTTCCCGCCTGGGAAACAGGCATCGTTCTGAAAGCGCAAATCGTGGCGAATCTCGAAAGTCCACTTCTCGCCTTTAAAGGGTTTGCCGTCCGGCCCGTTGCCGCTAAAAGGTTCCCGCTTAGGCTGTGTTAGACCGACATCGAGGTCCAGTTTCCAAGGATTCTGCCAAAGGAAGTTGTAGCGGAAATACGAAGGATAGACGAGATCCATGATCGTCGCATCGCCGGCGTTATAGCTGACGGAAGGGTCAAAGCTCTGTGGCTCAGTACCGTATGCCACGAAATACGTCTGGTCCCGATTCCACTCCGGCGGATTCGGATTGTTCCCACAGCCCACCAATCCAACTGCGAGCGATCCAACTATCGCCGCCAGAACGGAAAATCGAAAGGGGGCGATCATCTTCGAGCTTGAGCCCGGCGGCTCTGGAGTCCTTAAGACTGAGAATAGTGAACCGATGGCGTCCGTGTCAATGTTAACGTGCCAGGGCGGGCGACATTTCGAGTTTTGGTAATCCTTGAGCCAGCCGGTAGGTCCCGATACGCTATCATCCGAGAGGGTTGGGACGGCCCCTTTTTGGAATGGACGGGCAAGGAAAACGACTCTCGCCGCTCAGACGACTCCGCCGGCTGCTGCTCGGCAAGCCGATCCCTACCTCCAAAGCCCACCATGAGCGGCTGGGGCCACTCATTGGGCTCCCTGTTTTCTCCAGCGACGCGATGTCGTCGGTCGCTTACGCGACGGAGGCAATCCTTGGCGTGCTGGTCTTGGCTGGCGCCTGGGCCGTGGGGCTCCAGCTCAACATCACGCTGGCCATCCTTGCCCTGATCATCGTTATCGCGATCTCCTATAACCAGACCATCCACGCCTATCCGATGGGCGGCGGCTCCTACATCGTCGCGTCCGACAACTTGGGAACCGGACCCGGGGTCGTCGCAGGTGCCGCCCTGCTAATCGACTACATCCTCACCGTCGCCGTCTCGGTGGCGGCGGGGGTGGCCGCTATTACGTCCGCTTTTCCCCATCTGCACTCCTACCTCGTCCCGATAAGCCTGCTGGCCATCGCGGTCGTTGCCTGGGCGAACCTGCGCGGGCTCCGGGAGTCGGGCGTGCTCTTTGCCGTGCCAACCTACGGCTTTATCCTAAGCATGGTCGTGATGCTGCTTGTCGCGATCTACAAGGGCTACACGGGGCACGCTGCGCCACCTCAGCAGATCGTGGCGACCGAGATGGGCAAGGAAGCCCACTACTTGCTCATCTTCGTGCTTCTGCGCGCCTTCGCCGCCGGATGCACCGCGCTTACCGGTATCGAAGCCGTCAGCGACAGCGTCCAAGCGTTCCGCCCGCCCGAGTCGAAGAACGCCTCCCTGACGCTGCGATGGATGGTCGTGATCCTCTCGACGATTTTCGTGCTGATCGGTATCGTCGTTCCCCATCTTCCGAAGCTCGTCCTGGTCCCGACCTCGGATCCCCACTACCGCACCCTCATCTCCCAGATCGCCGACTACTCCTTCGGCGCCGGAAGCGTTGGCTTCTACATCGTCCAATTGACGACCGCGGCGATCCTGGTCTTGGCCGCCAACACCGCATTCGCGGACTTCCCCCGGCTCGCCAGCTTCATCGCACGAGACGGATTCCTGCCCAGACCATTGCTGCGACAGGGCGATCGGCTCGTCTTCCACAACGGAATCATCCTCCTTGCGGGCCTCGCTGGACTCCTAATCTTCCTCTTCAAAGGGGAGCTCGACCAGCTCCTGCCGTTGTACGCGATCGGCGTCTTCATGGCCTTCACGCTGTCCCAATCCGGCATGGTCATGCACTGGTGGAGGCTTCGCACCGTCGGCTGGAAGTATTCGATCTCCGTCAACGCGATCGGCGCCGTGATGAGCTTTCTCGTTCTCGTGATCATCGCCACAACCAAATTTATGGAGGGCGCGTGGATCGTGCTCGTCATGGTCCCGATGATCGTGTGCGGCTTCCTATGGATCAATCGCCGCTATCGGAACATCAGCGCCCAGCTTCTGATCAGGCCGACAGACAAGATCGAACACCATGAGCATCTCGCCTTGCTCCTCGTGCCACGCGTCCACCGCGGTCTCCTCAACGCCCTCGAATACGTGCAGAGCATGAAAGGCGAGTGCCGCGCGATCCATGTGATCGTCAACGAGAAAACGGTCCCGACCGTGCGGCGAGACTGGGAGCGGTACGGCGAAAACGTGCCCCTCGTCGTGCTCTCCTCCCCCTATCGATCGCTCATCCAGCCGGTGATGGACTACGTCGACGAGCTGCGAGAAGAGGATCCCAATCGGGTCATCACCGTCATCGTCGCCGAAGCGGTCGCCACAAAAGTCTCCCACCGGTTCCTCCAAGAAAACGTCGCCCAGAACCTGAAGAACGCGCTTTCGTCGCGCAAAAACGTCGTCATCGCGTCGGTTCGGTATTTCTTGGACTGAGCCAGTTCCGGGCTGAAGGGTAGGTGGACCGCTAACCGGTTCCTTCCGGCACCGGTTCAGCGGAAGGTTGCTCGAAGCAGCGGTTGCGGAACTCGCGGGGATGATCCCAGAGGTCGCGGGAACGGTTCCTCCACATCCGGGAACGGTTCCTCCGCTTGCGGGAACGGTTCCTCCACTCGCCGGAACGGTTCCTCCACATCCGGGAATGGTTCCTCCACTCGCCGGAACGGTTCCTCCACTTGCGGGAACGGTTCCTCCACTTGCGGGAATGGTTCCTCCACTTGCGGGAACGGTTCCTCCACTTGCGGGAATGGTTCTGCCAGATGCCAGAGCGTTTGC
>JBBSFL010000030.1:0-17018 GCA_038238735.1 Fimbriimonadales bacterium
AGTATTGGGCGTCAGGTCTAGACCTGGCGCCCAACTTGCTTTTGAACCCGGTTTTCAGCCAGAATCTAGCCTCGCAAGGCCCGGTCGTCTAGTGGTTAGGATGCCGCCCTTTCACGGCGGAGATCGCGGGTTCGAGTCCCGTCCGGGCTACCAACATCCTGCGCATACATCGGTGCGCTGGCAAGCCGCATTGGGGCCCTCTATTTCGCTCGCAGAATTAGCTAGGATGGAGCCTCCTGCACCAGCACGATATGGGGCCGTCGGGCGAAACCTGCGGGACGGTGTTTCTCTATGCTTGTTGGCTTGCTTGTGGCTTCAGGTATCGGGTCAAGTCTACTGACGTGTTAACATTTGTTGCCCACGCCTTCATCTCCAGGGGTAACTGGTTGGATTTCTAGCGTGGCCAGCCAGCGTATTATGCGTCGCTCACCCTGACCAGCGAAGTTCTCTTGCCCTGGTGAGGGATTCGGCGCGCTATTTGGGTTGGAGTCTTTCGTTCACGATCGGGACGGCTGCTTCGCGATCGGAGATCCGGGATCGGAGGCGAGAGATGATCTTCCGGTCGAACCCTGGCAAGTCGCAGGAGCAGGTGAAGGCGAACTCAATAGTTGGTCCGAATGTCCCGATTGCGGCGGGGGCTCCCAAATTCTTCGTCCTTTCGTGAGAAGCCGCATCTTTTGAGTTGGTTTGGCTTTCGGCGCGCCTTTTGCATGCGAAACTAGTGACTCTACAGGACGGCATCTTTGGCGTCGGGAAAACGTCTAAAGAGAAGGAGTCTTGCACGACGAATGGATAACAACAGCGAGCAGCCCTACGTGTTCCTTCCGGAGCCCACGAAGGCGCCGGAGCCGACGCCGCCCGAGCGCGGGCCGATCGTCGTGCCTCGCCGCCGGTCCATGCCATGGGCGTGGCTTTTGATCGGTATCCCCGTTGGGATCATCGTAACGGTAATTGGCCAGAAGGCATTCGAGACGCCCGAGCCGAAGTTTCATACGGTCGTCCACGCCACGCCGGCTCCCACCGCATCGCCTACCGCTTTGCCTCCGACTCCCGCACCTTCGATCGATCCTGGCCCGATCGGAGTTCCGGGGGCTGGGACGGGCAACGGTGGGTTTTTCGGCCTTCCTTCGCCGTTCGCTCCGACTCCTTCACCGGGCGGTCCTCCCTTCGGGCCGACGGGGATCATTCCGTCAATGCCTCCGACGATCCCCGGCAACATACAGCCGCTACCCAACGTGGGCTCAGGCGGGATGGCCATGGGGCCGCTGCCAGGAGGCACTCAACCAATTCATCCCGGTACGGAGAACCTTCCGCCCGCTGCGGAGGCAACGTCAGAGGTCGCTCTGGTCACCATGCTAATGCCGACGGGTGAGGCGGACATGGACGCCGCGGAATCCCGCATACGATCCGTCGCGGGCAAGTTCGGCGGCAAGACAGTGCATTTTTCCGAGCTTGCAGAGAAGAAAGAGGGCGACCGCGCGGCCATCTTGGTTTCGATCCCATCCAGTAAGCGCGAGTCGGCCACGGCGGCCCTGCGTGCACTAGGCGCCACGATTGACGACAATTGGCAGGGCAACCCGGGCGAGAGGCAGATGCTTCTTCAAGAGCGGCTGGTGCTGGCTTTGCACGATCTGCAGCGTGAGCGCGAGAAGCTGCTCGTGAAGTACTTCGCCGACGCGACGCCCGTGAAGGACATCGACGAGCGGATCAGCTTTACCGAGCGCCAACTCGGCGCGGTTCGAGCGGGCGCGAACGGCAAGATGGCGGTTTTTCGCATCTACGTCGGCCCGAACGCCTAGCTTCGCCAAACGAACACGCGGGCAAAGGCGATAGAATCTACTATCACCTCACAGCGGAGACGAAGATGCCCCGATACGTCAGCCTAGGCCAGCTTCCCCGGAAGCACCATGTCCAATTCCGAAAGCCCGACGGCGGGCTCTACACCGAGCAGTTGTTCTCGACGCGCGGCTTTTCTGGCCCGATGTCGACGATGTATCACATCAACCAGCCGACCGAGGTCTCGGGCTGGGAGGATCGTGGACCGATCGCTCTGGACTACCTGCCCGACGAACCCCTGCGCCACCGCCACCTCCGAACTAGCGGCTTAAAGCCGATGGGAGACGCGATCTCGGGGCGGGTGCCGATGATGGGCAACCAGGACTGCGAGTGGCACCAACTGAACGTGGCCGAGCAGATGCAGACGTACTTCAAGAACGCTGACGGCGACGAGGTGCTATTCATTCACGACGGGGAGGGGACGTTCGAGTCGATGTTCGGAACGATCGACTTTCACCCCGGCGACTACGTCGTGATCCCTCGCGGCACGATTTGGAAGCTGAACTTCAACAGCCTGCCGGTGCGGATGCTGACCGTCGTCAGCTATGGCCCGATCGAGATTCCGCGACGGTATCGAAATGAGTTAGGACAGCTACTTGAGCATGCGCCCTATTCCGAGCGCGACATCCGCCCTCCGCACGATCTCGCTACGCGTGACGAACGCACTCCGACGCAGGTTCTGATCCGCGCCCGCAAGCGATTGACCCTTTACACCTACCCCTACCACCCATTCGATGTCGTCGGTTGGGATGGCTATGTGTTCCCCTTCGCGTTTTCGATCCACGACTTCCAGCCCATCACCGGCAAACTCCACATGCCGCCGCCGATCCACCAGACCTTCCAGGGCCACGGCTTCGTAGTCTGTTCTTTCTGCCCGCGCATGCTGGATTATCATCCCGACGCGGTCGTGATCCCCTATAACCACTCGAACGTGGATTCCGACGAAGTGCTGTACTACTGCAACGACAAGTTCGGCTCGCGGCGCGGCATCGAGGAAGGCTCGATCACTCTCCACCCCCTCGGAATCCCCCACGGCCCGCAGCCGGGGGCGGTCGAAGCTTCGATCGGGGCGACGAAGACAGAGGAATTGGCCGTGATGGTCGACAGCTTCCATCCCTTCAAGCTGACGAGGAACGCCCTGGAGATCGAGGACCCGACCTATTGGGAGAGCTGGAAGACGGGTACACCGCCGGTCCAAGCGCCCCAAGGTACGCCTCAAACCACGGGGGATTAGGCCCGAGGCATCGAATCCGAGCCCTCAGACGTTCGCGATCCGCGTCGCCACGTCGCTCCAATCCCCGAGCTTCCCCGCCCGCAGCGCACGCACCCGCAGCCAGATCTGCGTCCCCGGCGCAAGGGCGTGGATGTCAACGAACGCTCGCGTCGAGACCGCGCTGCCCAGAATCTGATCCATCGCAGCGGACCCGAACCACTGGATGTCGTACGCCGCGCGCTTCACCGCCTTCCACTTCGCCGTCAAGGACCCCGGCCCGAGCCCGTCCGCAATCGTCAACTGCACCACCTTCGGCACCGGGCCGGCCGAATTCCGCGTGGTGTCGATCGGCCGCAGGCCGAAGGTGAGTTTCTTCCCGCCGTCCGGCCCGTAGAGCGCGTTGGTTAATTGGTCGATCTGGCGCAGCACCGTCACGACCTCCTTGCGGTCGATTTCGAACTTCCCGCGCGCCGACTTAGCCTGGCTTTCGGCGAAGTTGATCGCCTCGATGTCGGCCTTGAACTTGTCTGCCAGAGCCTGCACCTGCGCCTGCGTCAGCGAAGAAACCCACCCCGGTTCCCCCGAAATACCGTGGGCGGCTGAATTGATCTGCTCCCAAAGCTTCCACCGATCATAGCTCACCCTTCGCATCCGATCATCCTCCTGTTCCTCCTCATTATGGCCCAAATCGGCCGACTTCTTTTCAAATCACGTTGCTATCTAATTCAATCACATAGTTTGAATAACACTTCTCAGTGCTTGTTCATTAAATCAAATAGTTTGAAGTATCAAGCTACATAATAATATTAACAAGCGCCGCGTTATAGAGAAAAAGCAGCATGCATTGTTAGCAATTGACGTTGCTGTACTATCGAAGCAGCCAAAGTTCGGCGACTTCCATAAGCCGCTCCCCTTACGAGATACAATGCGGACCCAATGAAGCCGACCTGGATTATCGCCCTCGCCTTGCTCGCCGTCGTGGCGATCGCTCTCTCGCGCGTGACCGCTCCCGAGTCCGGCTCTCGGACCAAGTACGAGTATGCGGTTCGGGTCTGGTCGATCGCGAATCCAATAGAGTCCGAGGAGGACCTTAACCGATACGGCGAGGAGGGCTGGGAGCTCGTCGAAGCGCACTCCACTAACCTGACCCCGCTCGCCCGAGAGGGAATCTTCAAGCGCCCAAAGTAAGCGATGCTTGCGGAATGCTTGTAGCATTGCTTGACGGAATGCCTGAAGAGCGGTCGGGTGCGGAATGGCCGGACAATTTCGCGTCCATCATCTGCTCGAACACCTTGCGTGTCTCGCCGGCCCGCTCACGCGATGCACTCAACTGGCCCGATTGCTCGTGGGATATCCGGACAAGCTCTTCTAAGGCGCTGACCAACTCGGTGCGTGCATCGTCCATGTCGGAGAACACCATTATGCGCACCGGTGTGCAGCAATCGGAAGGGTATCCTTCTGTCCACATGTCTGTCCCGACTCCTGCGGCTCATACGGGATCTGCGAACGGCTGGATCGTGATCCGGAATGCTCGCGGGAACAACCTCAAGGGGATCGATGTGGCGATTCCTATCGGGCTCTTCGTGTGCGTCACCGGCGTTTCCGGCAGCGGCAAATCGACTCTGATCCAGGACACGCTCTTCCCGCGCTTGATGTACGAGGTCTACGGCACGCGCGCGGTGTGGGAGCCGCACGACGAGATCACGGGCCTCGACGATATCGACAAGGTCATCGACATCGACCAGTCGCCGATCGGCCGAACGCCGCGCTCCAATCCGGCGACTTACACGGGCACGTTCGACATGATTCGCGAGCTCTTCGCGCTCACCCAGGATGCGAAGGTGCGCGGCTACAAGAACGGGCGATTCAGCTTCAACGTGAAGGGCGGGCGGTGCGAGGCGTGCAAGGGCGACGGCGTGCTGAAGATCGAGATGGTCTTCCTGCCCGACGTCTACGTGCCGTGCGAGGTGTGCAAAGGGAAGCGCTACAACCGCGAGACCCTCGAGGTCAAATACAAGGGCAAGAACGTGTCCGACGTGCTCGGGATGACGATAGACGAGGCGTGCGACTTCTTCCGCCCGATCCCCAAGATCTTCCGGAAGCTGGAGACCTTGCAGGAGGTCGGGCTCGGGTATGTGAGGATGGGTCAGCCGGCGACGACGCTGAGCGGAGGGGAAGCTCAGCGCATCAAACTCGCCGCCGAATTGTCCAAGCGCCAAACCGGAAACACTATCTACATCCTCGATGAGCCGACCACGGGCTTGCACTTTGAGGACGTGAAGAAGCTGTTGGCGGTCCTTCACCGGTTGGTCGAGCAGGGCAACAGCGTGCTTGTGATCGAGCACAATCTCGACGTGATCAAGACCGCCGACTGGCTGATCGACATGGGTCCGGAGGGCGGCAACGCGGGTGGCAGAATCGTTGCCAAAGGCCCGCCCGAGGAAGTGGCGAAGACACCGGGCTCGCATACCGGATCGTTCCTCGCCGGTATTTTCGAGAAGGCGAAGACGCCGTACAAGCGCCCCCAGGCTGTCGTCGCGATGGCGGCAGAAACCGAGGGGTCTTAAACCTCCTACAATTAGGCGGTGCACCCAAAGTGGCGGGAAGCCTTGCAAGCGACGCGCGATCTCGCCCCAACTCCCAAGTCCATCGCGCGTATCGGCGCCCAATACGGCGAGGAGCTGGCGCGGTGGGCGTTCCTTCAGCAGACTCTTCGCGAACGTGGGCGAACCAAGTTTGCGAAGGCCGACGAAATGCTTTTCGATCGTCCTGGCCTCGAGATGGCTTCGCACGAAACCGTGGCGGCTTACCATGCCTCCCGTTTTCCGAACGGTGAAGTAGTCGCGGACCTGACTGCGGGCATCGGGGCGGACTTGATCGCGCTGGCCGCTCGCGGACCTGCCGTCGGCTACGAGCTCGATCCGCAGCGCGCAGCCTACGCGAGGCACAACCTCGCGGTCCACAACCTGAAAGCCGAAGTCGTCGTTCAAAACTCGCTCGTCGCCGAGTGGAACTTCGACTACGCATTCGCTGACCCGGCCCGTCGCACCGAATCGGGCAAGACCTGGAACCCGCAGGAATTCTCGCCACACCCCGTACAGCTAGCGGAACGCCTTCGAAACCTCAAAATGGGCGGCATGAAGCTGAGCCCGATGATTCGCGACGACTTTTTCCGCCATCTGCCCGGCCGACTCGAATTCATATCCTTCGCTGGCGAGTGCCGGGAGGCACTCGTTTGGATGGGCGCCGAGGCCACCGAGGGCCGCTTCGCTGTCCGGATCGACGACCCAGTTCCGGAAACTCTCCCCGAAGGCGAGCACGCCGAGACCTCGCCCGCCGCCTTGGACTTCCTGTACGAAGCCGATCCCGCTGCAATCCGAGGCCATGCCTTAGGAACATTGGTCCAGATGCAAAGCATCCGGTTGCTGGCCGACTCGAACGGGTACCTCACGAGCGAGACCAAGGTCGACAGCCCTTGGCTAACGAGCTACCGGGTGCTCGCCGACCACTCCGCCGACCTCCGCCGAACCGCCGCCGTGCTTAGGTCGCTCGGCGCAGGGACGCCGGTGGTGAAAAGCCGGGTCGCGCGGTTCGATGTCGAGCAGCTTCGACGCCAGCTTCGCGGCGAGGGCCCCGAGCTGATCGTGGCCGTCTACTCCGAGGGCAAGCGGCTTCGGCATTCGGTGCTCGAGCGGCTGTAAGCTAGACCCATGCTGTTCATGGTGGTGGAGACCTTCAAACTCGGCAACGCCGACGCCATCGGCGAGCGATTTCGGACCAAAGGCCGCATGATGCCCGACGATCTTGGCTACCTCGCGAGTTGGCTAAACGAGCAAGGCACGATCTGCTATCAGCTCATGGAAGCGCCGAGCCTCGCAGCCTTCGACGCTTGGACGCGTAACTGGAGCGATCTCATGGACTTCCAGATCACCCCGGTCCTGCCGTCCTCCGAGTTCTGGGAGGATCACGGGAAGCGAAATGCAAGGGCGGTAAACTAACAAAGTTCGGCACGCGGCGCTCGCGACTTCCGCCGAGCCACCTTCGCTACCAGTTTCCTCCAGTGCGTGTCGTGCTGGGCGGGCGGATAGCGTAGGTTAAGAAAGAGGCAAATGGACACGCTCATTCCCGAATCGTCGAAGACCCACAAGAAGACCTGGCGCGAGAAGGTCGGCCTCGCCGAGATGCTTAAGGGCGGCGTGATTATGGACGTGGTTAATGTCCAGCACGCCAGGATAGCCGAGGATGCCGGCGCGGTCGCGGTGATGGCGCTGGAGCGCGTGCCCGCCGACATCCGACGCGATGGCGGCGTCGCGCGGATGAGCGACCCCGAGATGATCCTGGAAATCAAGGAGGCGGTGTCGATCCCCGTTATGGCCAAGTGCCGGATCGGACACTTCGTCGAGGCAGAGATTCTCGAAGCCCTCGAGGTCGATTTCATCGACGAGAGCGAAGTATTAACCCCGGCCGACGTAGCAAACCACGTCGACAAGCACGCGTTCACCGTCCCCTTCGTGTGCGGCGCACGCAACCTCGGCGAAGCGCTCCGCCGGTGCGCCGAGGGCGCGGCGATGATTCGGACGAAGGGTGAAGCCGGGACCGGCGACGTTGTCGAGGCGGTGCGTCACATGCGCACGATCATGAGCGAGATTCGCACGGTGCAAAGCGCCCGCGAGGACGAGTTGTTCGTGCTTGCCAAAGAGCACCAAGCTCCGCTGGAACTCATCCGGATCGTGCACGAGACGGGCAAGCTCCCGGTGCCCAACTTCTCTGCGGGCGGAATTGCGACCCCTGCCGACGCCGCGCTCATGATGAAGCTCGGCGCGGAGACGGTTTTCGTCGGCTCCGGCATCTTCAAGGCCGGCGAATCGTTGGCCGCGAACGAGCAGATCAAGGCACAAGAGAGGCGCGCCAAGGCGATCGTCGAGTCGGTACTGTTCTACAAGGAGCCTAAGAAGCTGGCGGAGATCAGTCGGGGACTCGGCGAGGCGATGGTAGGCATAAACTGCTCATTCCTGCCAGAATCGGAGCAACTCGCCACCCGCGGATGGTAAGCGCCCGCCCTGGTTGCGCGGCTCTTTTCTCGTTTCTGACTTTCTGACTTTCTGGACATCTTTGGTTTTTCGCGTTGCTTGTTGGTCCGTTTGAACTAACGCTCCTCCTTGTTTCTGGATTTCTAGACCTTTTCGAGACTGGTTTCTGAATGTCATCGCTTGTTTCTGAATTGGGTTCGTCGGCCGTCCTCGGTCGTCTAGCGCTTACTCTTTTGTAGTCGGGAGCGGCGAAAAGTCAACTTGAATTTAAATTTTCTTGAGTTGCGAGATCTGGGGGGCGGCGGTTACATTGACGTGGGTTGGTAGCGCACTCGATTTTCTTATCGACTTCTTGGTTTCGCCGGTGGAGGGATCTTCCCTCTCAAACACCAACCCGGGAGTGCTTACGACAAAGCCCTGAGGCGCGAGTCGGTATGTTAGTGGTCCCCCGTAGACCGGGTCTTGGACCTCATGGCCAGCCTCCTTGAGCGTTTTCGGAAACCTTCCAGTAATCGCGCGGAACTCCATCGCTGCCATATAGACTCGCTCAACGGCGGCGAAACCCTTGATGCGATGCGCCGTTGCAAACGACGGTGACTCCACGGGAGACAGAATGAGGACAAGTATCGAGTCCGTAGATTTACTTCGCTCGAGCGAGACATCGATTTACTTCAGTTGGGTGACCACTTCCATAAGATTTCGGTTGGGATGGTGCACGCAATGGGACTTCATGGGCAACGACTGCCCGCCCGATTACGTCCACCCATGTGCGGGAGGGCCAGTTCTATGGCTGGCCGTGGTTCTACATTGGAACGCACCGCGATCCGAGGCACGTGAAGGACACTGCGCCGCGGGAGGACGTCACCGTCCCTGACCTTCTCGTCGAACCGCACTCGATTCCGCTCGGCATCGTTTTTTACACGGGCTCGCAGTTTTCCGCCGAGTACCGGGGCAGCATGTTCCTTGCAATGCGGGGATCGACGAACCGCGTGCCGCGAAGTGGGACGAAGATCGTGCGGGTCCGGTTCAAGAACGGCAAAATCGATCCGCACTACGAAGACTTCGTCGTCGGCTGGGTTCCCGATCGCCTTAAGAAGCCCGTCTATGGCCGCCCGGTCGGCTTGGCTCAGGCGAGGGACGGGGCGCTGCTGATCGTCGATGAGTGGGGCAACCGCATTTATCGAGTCAGCTATTCCCGCTAATCTCCACGGTATCTCCAATCCGGATTTCAGAGTTCGCGACCGTAGCGTAGTTCATGCCGAAGTCCACGCTTTGCCCATTCTTTCGGTAGGCGGCCAAAGTGCGGAGGGGCTCTTGGCCTGCTATCCCCGTCTCCGGATCGATCGTGGTGACGACGCACCTTCCACACCGCTTCGTCGATCTCAAGCGCGCCTCGCCGATTTGGATTTCCGGCCATCCGTCCTCCTCGTGCGGCGACGCGCCGTGGATGACGAGGTTGGGTCGGAATCGGCGCATTTCGATCGGTGCGTCAAGCTTCGAGTTGAGGTTGTCCAGGGAGGACCGGCTGATGACGAGCACGGGAAATCCGTCGGCGAAGCTGACCTCCTCGCCTTCGCGTGCAAAGTCGGGATTGAGGGGTCGGTGAGATTCGGCGGACATGCGCACCAATTGGACCGGAAATCCAGCGACCTTGCTCAGCCAGTTGTCGGCGGCGTGCGACACGCGCCGGGCGGTAAGTGTGTTTTTCCAAACCGTAACCTCGAGCGCTTCGAGCTCGGCTTGTCGGTCGATCGAGACCTCACCGTGCCCGGCGGAGGAGATCGTCCATCCTTCGCGGGAACTGGCCACGTCAATGAGAGCTAGACCGGCATGCTCCCGCTGAGAAATGAATCTGCCGTCCGTGTGGACGAGCATCATCCTCCGATCATCCCGCAAGCCGCGCTCCTCGAGGTAGGCAGTCTCGACGGCTATTCCCCGGAGGCTCTTGACGGGATAAATCCAAAGCTCGCCCACGGTCATCCCGTCATCATATCTCGGGCCAACGGGAACAAGTGGCGGAGGGCCGGGCGTCGGTGAATGCGGAAGACGCTTATGTACGTACGAGTCATCAGACCCCACTGCGACGGCTACACCTCCCGGCATGCGGAGGGACTTCACGGCTTCGATCCCAACAACGAATATCAGGTCCACAAGATCGAGAGCTATTCCGACACCGGTTGCGGATATGTCGTCCTCGTGAACGATCAGCGCGAGATTTGGTGGGTCGACAACCGCCACGTCCGTGTGACTCGCGAGAGCGAAACCGAATTTGGGTCGTTACCAAAGGCCCATCGAAACGGCGCCGGGATTTTGTAGCGCGCATCGTTCCTTAGCCCGCTGTAGCCAGATCTGGTCACACGAGGGTTAAGGTTGCCGAGAGGACCGTTTAGGCTCCGCCTGCCAAAGAGCATATTGGTCGGTTGCGCCGAGGTATGCCCGCTGCAAAATCCAGCCTCGCCGTCGGAGCTGTTGGGTGTCTCGGGCGGAGAGCCGATTCCACCGGGTTAGGATCCAAAAGGGACGACCGGCGGCCAATTCTGCGTCGAGGCTCTCTGCCTCGTCGGCAGTTCGATTCAGATAGAGCAGGATCGATGGCTCGCTCGTCTCTTGGATTTTCGGCTTACCGGTACCCATCGATTTCTGCCTTCGCGGAAGTTGATATAGGACGATCGCCTCCTCGGGAGAGGCTGTTTGCTTCAGCTCTCGCGCCAATGCGTGGGCCTCCGCCTGGCCCGACAGCCGGTACCAAGCGAAGAACCCCACGTTCGCGACGACCGCCATCGCAGCGCACCCGGCGAAGAACCACCGCAGATCGCGGGTCTTCATCCAGTTTCCGACAAGCAAGGCGATCGGTACGCAGCAGGGAAGGATGTAGTGCGGAAGCTTCGCTCCGCTCAGGCTGAAAAACAAAAATACGATCGCCGCCCACGACGCGAAGTAGCGTAGGAGAGGGTTTGAGTGAGAAGGTTCCTGGGTCGCAGATCGCAAATCTGCTTCGGACACGGATCGGCGGGGCCAAGCCCACCATAGCATCACCGACCAAGGCGCCATTCCCACCAAGAGAATCGGAATGAAGAAGACCAGACTTACGAGCCCGCCCAGCGTGTGCGCGGCATCGCCGCCGGTAAACCGCTTCAGATTCTGCTCGACCAGAAACTGCTGGACGAACTGCTGGCCGTTGGCCAGATAGGCTGGCAAGTACCAACTCGCAACCACGGCAAGAAGAATGAGAGTGCCGACAATCCAGCCTCGTCGGAACGCTGGCCTCAGTTCCGGTTCGCGCCAGTAGGTCCACAAAGCCAGCGGCACGAACAGAAGGATCGCCACCGGCCCCTTCGCGAGCACGCCGATGCCAAGGCAGACGGCGGTGACCCAGCGCCATCGATAGTCGCTGACGAGCGACTCCCAAAAAGTCAAAAAGCCCGCGACGAGGGCCAGATCCAGCAGGGGATCGGTCATCAACATCCGCCCGAGCGCGACGAATAGGAGACTCGTCGCCAAGATCAATACTCCTCGGGCGGCAGTCCATTCCGGCATCCTACGGCGGGCAAACCAGACGACGACGCCAAATGTCGCCAAAGTGGCGAGCACACTTGGCAACCGCGGCCCCACCTGGTCCCCGAAGAGCCAGAGGAAGGGCTTTGTGACCCAATAGGTTAGGATCGGTTTCTCGAACCAGGGATGACCGTTGTAGTACGGGGTGATCCACTCACCGCGGCGATTCATCTCCGCGGCGACGGCGCCGTAGAAACCCTCGTCGAGATCGAAGAGCCCGGTCAGCCACCAGCCGAGGAATGGCAAACATGAAAAAACCCAGACCCACGGCCACTTTGGCCTAGCTGGGGAGTCTGGGTCGCGCATGCGAGAGAGGGTACCGGCTGAAGGGATTCCTCAAGCAGACAATGCGTGAACGCGAATAAGCGAATGGGCGAATGGGCGAATGGGCGAATAAGCGACTGGCCATGTTCGAACTGCAGCGCTCCGGCCCTGCCTATTCACCTCTTCACTTATTCACTCATTCGCGACCCCTCACCCTATTTGCGCAAGCACTTCCTTCAGGCTCTGGGCCGACTTGTGGAGACCTTCGCGCTCCGAGTCGCTGACCGAGGGTTCGAGGATCGCGTGAGCCCCTTTGCGGCCGACTACTGTGGGCATGGAGAGAGCAACGTCGCTGATCCCCATCACTCCCTTCTGGACGACAGACACGGGCAGCACCGCCTCGCGGTCCAGGGCGATCGACTCGACGACTTCCTTGATCGAAACGCCAACCGCGCGGCCTGCGCCGCCTTTCAGCCGAATTACTTCGGCACCCGACTTGCGGGTGAAGGCGAAGACGTCCTCGATTGCCTCGGAGTAGCCGGGAATCGACGCCATCGGTACGCCGCCGATCGTCGCGGAAGAAAGGATGGGCACCATGGAATCGCCGTGCTCGCCGAGAATCAGCGCCTTCACGTCCAACGCGTTCACGTTAAAGTGATCGGCGATAAGCGATCGGAAACGGCAGGTGTCGAGCACGGTTCCCAGACCAAGAACCTGATCCCGGGGGAGAAGTCCGCTGGTGGCGGCTAGCTGGGTCAAGATGTCGACCGGGTTGCTTACGACCAAAATCGTAGCGTTATCGCCAAGTTTGCAGCCCTTGAGGCTATCCAAAATTCCGCGGAACAAGCCAACGTTCCGGTTGATCAGTTCAAGACGGCTTTCGTCCGGCTTGCGGCGCAGACCTGCCGTGATGACCACACAGTCGCTTCCGTCGACGACCGAGTAGTCCCCCGACGAGGTGAACTTCTGGTTCGAGGTTAATGCGGCTCCGTGCCGTAGATCAAGCGCCTCACCCGCCGCCATATCGGCGTTCATGTCCACTAGCGCGATCTCTCGCACCACTCCCCCAAGCTGCAGCGCATACGCCGCATCCGAACCCACGCGCCCGCCGCCGCCAATGATGCTGACCTTCATAAAATGTGTCTCTCCTCCTCAGATTGAATGGCCTGATTATGGCAGCCTGCGCGACAACGCGGCTGCGGTTGCTCGCCCCGTGAGTTGCAGACCCTGGCATCGTCCACGCTTTGGACATTTCAAGTTCCATAATCGTCAATAGTAAAGGCCCGTTCAGGCTTCCTCGTTTCTCCCATGCCCACATTCGAATACACCGCCACCGACCCGGAAGGTCGCCCCGTTCGAGGAACGATCCTAGGGGCTTCGATGGATGCAGCGTTGGGCTCCCTGAGCAACCAGGGCCTTCAGATCCAAAATATCGGTATCGCGGCTTCGGCAGGGGACCCGCTCTCGCAAGAGAGCCCCGGCATCACCGGATCGAGAACGTATTTCCAGACTAGCGTGGCCGGGGCGATGGTCAATAGGGTTCCTCTGAAGAACCTGATGTTCTTCTTCCGCCAGTTCGCCACCATGCAGCGGGCAGGCGTGCCGGTCGTGCAAAGCCTCGACACCCTCGCCGGCCAGGCGAACGACGCCAAGCTCACCGGCATTCTCAGGGAGATGCGGACCCATATCGAGGAGGGGCGACCGCTCTCCTTCGGCATGCAGAGGTATCCGGAGGTTTTCACTCCACTAATGGTCGCTCTGTTGCGGGCGGGTGAGGAAGGCGGCTTCGTCGACCGGTCCTGCACCCAGATCGCCGACTATCTCGCCCAAGAGATCGAGCTGCGAAACCTCTACCGGCGCGTCACTTTCATGCCCAAGGTGACGGTCATCGGCTCGATGCTGATCATTCTGGCCGCTAACGCTTTTATCAGCGCGAACGCTCCTGGCGGGGCGCAAATCTGGTCGCCCCTAACCCAGCCGATTACGTGGCTCTATCTCGGCCCCCTCATCGTCGCGATCTGGCTCTTCTTCCGCGTCGGGCTTGCGAATCCCCGGATTAAATTCGGCTGGGACCAGTTCGTCTTGCGAATACCGTACATCGGCAATACCCTCAAGCAACTCGCGATGGCGAAGTTCGGTCGTGCGTTCGGGGCACTCTACTCGGGCGGAGTTTCGACGCCTCGAGCCATCGAACTAAGCGCAGACGCCTGTGGCAACGAATATATGCGCGCCCAGCTCTATCCCGCCTCGAAGCGGCTGGAGGAGGGTGCCAGCATCACGGAAACCCTTGCAGGTACCGGCGCCCTCTCTCCCATCGTTCTCGACATGCTCCACACGGGCGAGACGACGGGCAACGTGGACCAGATGCTCACCAAAATGGCTGAGTTCTACGAGGAAGAAACCACAGTGCGCTCGACCCAAACGGGCAACATCATGGGCGTCGCGGCGATCATCCTCGTTGCCATTTACGTTCTGATCATCCTTATCAAGTTTTATGGCTCGTACGCGGCCGGCGTGACCGGCGCGGGCGGAAGCGAGGCAGAATGGATCCTGCCGCTCCTTGGCAGCTTGCGATAGAATCGCCTCTGTGCATAGGCTCCGCGATTCGCTGCGCGTTCGAACGATTGTTTTTGGTCTGCTGACCCTGCTCGCGGCCTCTTTCTGCCTGGCTCACATAAGGGTGGAGACGCCCGAACAGAGAGCCCTCGCAAAACTGAAGGCGATGAGCGCAAAGGGCGAGTGGCTCGGCTCCCCGATGTCTCTCTTTGGCGAAGCGCGAAGCAGCGCAAGGGATACAGCGGCCCTTTCCTCACTCAAGCAACTCAGCATGGGCGTTGAACTGTACGAGGCGGACTGCGACGACCAGTTTCCACCAATGAAGACGGACAAGCGGTTTCACGATGCCACGTTCCCCTACGTGAAGGTCGAATCATATTTCATCGGCCTTCGGCGCGCATTCCGGTTCGCGGGAGCCAGCAACGTGGTGATGAGTCTCGTGAAAGTCCCCGACGAACCCACGCGAGCTTTTATGGTCGACTTCTATGGCGGGTTGAGAAGCGGGGAAGCCTATCTCCCTGCCTTCCACGCCGCCCAACTGAAAGCGCTCGAACGCGAAGGACCGAAGGGCGGTCTTTCATGGGCCGCCTTCATCTTCTCCAAATAGGATGGACAACCTTTACGAAGCGCTCCGAATTCCTCGAACGGCCACCGCCGCCGAGGTCCGGACCGCTTATCGCCGGATCGCGATCAAGCATCATCCGGACCGAAGCAAGGACCCGAAATCCATCCCGGTTTTCAAGAGGGCGACCGAAGCCTACGAGATTCTGGGCGATCCGGAACGACGTAAGGTCTACGACGTCGATCTTGGCCTCCAACTAAAGAGAAAAGCCGAAGCCGCAAGGAAGAGTAATCCGTTCCCCAATCCCGGCTTCGCTTCCCCATCCTCGGCGACTCCTCCAGCGAGCACCCAAAGGGTCAACCTGACCGAGGACATCGGCCGCCTGAGCGTCCTCTTCAGCCGGGGAAGAACCCAGGAAGCCGAGGCGATGGCAAGAGCGATTCTTGCCCAAGATGAGCGCCAACCCGTCCCGTACGCCGTTCTTGGGGACCTCGCTCGGACACGCGGGGAGCATCGGGAAGCGGCTCGCATGTACTCCTTCGCGATCCAAATGGATCCACGGAATGAGCTTTACCAACGCCGCTACGACGAGTCCCTCGACCAGGTACCCGCCGAGCGGACGAAGCAGACCCAGCCAGAAAGCCACCGCATACCCTTCGCGGTCGCCTCGCTCATTATCGTTGCCTGCGTTGTTGGCGCGGCGTTACTGCACGATCGTCCAGATTTGTCTAAGCTATCCATCGTGTCGAGTTGGACGTACGACCTGATGCTTCTGCTTTTCCTGGCGGGGATTTCCTTTGGTAGCGGGCTCTCGGCATCCCGCTGGACGGATCGGCTTTCGTCGGCCACGATGTCGAGCCAAGGCGTGGCCACGCCTCTGTCCGCACTCAGCATCGTCGCCCTCCTTAACTTCTGGCTCGCGCTCGTCCTCTTCGCGCTCGGCAGTCTGGGCCGCGGCGCTTTTCCCTACTCCTCGGGCCGAGTCTTCTTCGGCGTCGCAGTCACGACTCTTC
Source organism: Fimbriimonadales bacterium (assembly GCA_038238735.1). Taxonomy (GTDB): domain Bacteria; phylum Armatimonadota; class Fimbriimonadia; order Fimbriimonadales; family Fimbriimonadaceae; genus JAFDWR01. The sequence continues at coordinate 16,030 of JBBSFL010000030.1, forward strand.
TCTTCGGCGCGGCATCTTCGCTGGGAAGCTTCCAGCCCCTTCAGACGATCCTTTGGGGAGGAAACATCATCTACCTCGGCGCCCTTCTTGGCTGGATCGGCGCCGACATATTTCGATAAATGGTTCTCGATTAGGCAGAAAGGTAAGAGACCTTCAGGAAATTTTCCAAAGTCGTCCCAATACACTCACTTTGCAAGGTCTTTGTGGGATTATGCATATAGCGTCGGCTCCAACCGACACGCGGCGCCTCCGCAAGGATGCGCAGATTTGAACAAGAGTCCTTTCGATGAAGAAAATCACTGTTCTCGCCGCCCTTATTCTCGGCGTTACGACATTCGCTGCTCCCCCGAAGCATCCGATGATGAAGCACCCGATGGTAAAGCATCACATGACGATGAAGCATCCGATGCACAAGCACATGATGCACAAGCATCGTATGATGCATCCGATGCATCATACGGCTCCGATGACGGCGCCTCACCACCACCACTAGGCTCTCTGCCGACACAAAAATGGGTGATGGCCGCGTGGCCATCACCCATTCTTATGCGTCAGCGACTCAATATCGGTACGAGTCGCTCTTGTAGGGACCTTCGACCGCCACGCCGATGTAGTCCGCCTGCTGAGTCGTGAGTTGGGTCAACTCGGCGTCCAGCTTCCTCAGCTGAAGCCGTGCGACCTTCTCGTCGAGATGCTTCGGCAGCACGTAAACGCCGGACGCGTATTCGCCCTGCTTCGCCCAAAGCTCGATTTGCGCGAGCACCTGGTTCGCAAAGCTCGACGACATCACGTACGACGGATGGCCGGTGCCGCAACCGAGGTTAACGAGGCGGCCCTTGGCGAGCAAGATGATCTTGTTGCCGCTGGGCAGGGTGATGTGGTCGACCTGGGGCTTGATCTCGTCCCACTCATAGCCGTCCATAGAAGCCACGTCGATCTCGTTGTCGAAGTGTCCGATGTTGCAGACGATCGCGTTGTTCTTCATCCGC
>JBBSFL010000031.1:0-16762 GCA_038238735.1 Fimbriimonadales bacterium
AAGGGTCGGAACACGCCCCAAGCGATCCCGACCAAATCGCCGGGAGAGATCACCTACCTCCCGCCTCCTGGCTAGTCATGGGACCGAGTCGTTGCCTCAAACAACGAAACGAATCGTCATCCTGAGCGAAGGGGCGACGAGCCCCGCAGTCGGAGGATCTGACTGTAATCGACTCGTCCCTGTCGAGGAACCGTCGATGGTTGGCATCGCCCACCAATGCGCGCCGACACGCTCGTCCGGATGACGTGATTGCAAGGGAAATCAGGTATGATCTTCGATTCGTGGCACTCTGTGCTGCGAAAACAACTTTGCCCCGAGCCCCGTGCACTTCTCCGCTCGCCCGGAGAGTTGCAGACCGGCTCGACAACGGCGGGAGAAATATGGCGAAACAATGTCTGATCATTAAACAGAAGCAAAAGCCGAAGTTTGCGGTGCGCGGTTACAACCGGTGCTCCCTCTGCGGCCGCCGACACGGCTATTTTCGCTTCTTCGGCATCTGCCGAATCTGTCTACGCGAACTCGCGCACGAAGGCAAACTGCCCGGCGTGACAAAGTCGAGCTGGTAAGGAGCCGGAGGTCCAACTATGCATAGCGATCCAATCGCGGACCTTTTGACGCGCATCCGGAACGGGGCACAAGCCCATCTGGTGACCGTCGATGTTCCGCACAGCAAAATCAAAATCGAAATTCTCAAGATTCTTGAGGCTGAAGGCTACATTGCCAGCCACGAGGTCACGACCGAGTCGAAGTTCCCGACGATCAAGGTCACGCTTCGGTATGACGCGAAACGAAAGTCGCTCATCACGAAGCTTCGCCGGATCAGCAAGCCGGGGCTGCGAGTTTACGAAGGCACTTCGGGGCTGAAGCCGATCCGAAGCGGTCTGGCGACTCGCATCGTCTCTACGAGCGCCGGACTGATGACCGACCGAGAAGCGCGCAAGCGTAAGATCGGCGGCGAAGTCCTCTGCGAGGTGTACTAAGATGTCGCGAATTGGACTAAGACCAATCCCCGTGCCGTCTGGCGTGACCGTCTCGGTCGACGACGCCACTAACGTGGTGACCGTTAAAGGGCCGAAAGGAGAGCTGACTCAGCCGATCTCGCGACTGCTCACCTTGAAGCAGGATGACGGCAAAGTTACCCTGGAGCGACCGAACAATCTGCGCGAGGCGCGAAGTCAGCATGGCCTCGCCCGCACGCTCATCAACAACATGGTGGACGGGGTCACGAAGGGCCACGCGAAGACCCTCGAGATTGTCGGTGTTGGATACCGAGTCCAGCTTGAAGGCCGAAACCTTCTGCTGAACATGGGCTACTCGCACCCAATCCGGGTGGAAGCGCCCGCCGGAGTCAACTTCGAAGTGAAAGCCGACGAGCGATCCCGCGCCCAGCAGGTCATCGTGAGCGGCATCGACAAACAGGCGGTCGGACAGATCGCCGCCGACGTGCGCAAGGTGCGAAAGCCAGAGCCTTACAAGGGCAAGGGCATCCGCTACCAAGGCGAGGTCATCAAGCTCAAGGCCGGCAAGCGCGCGGCTGCGAAGAAATAAAGGAGTTAGAAGAGAGCAATGCCCAAAAACAGATCCGAACTTCGGGTGGTGCGTCACGACCGGCTCCGGAAGAACGTCGCCGGTGCGGTCGAACGACCGCGCCTGGCCGTCTATCGCAGCTTGAAGCACATCCACGCACAGATCATCGACGACACGACCGGTACGACCCTCGTCGCCGCCTCCTCCATCGAGAAGGTGCTGAAATCAAAAGGCAATGCCGAAGGCGCCAAGGCGGTTGGAACCGCCCTGGCCGAGCGCGCCAAAGCGGCGGGCGTCAGCGCGGTTGTATTCGACCGTGGCGGCTTCCGCTATCACGGCCGCGTTGCGGCGCTTGCAGAAGGCGCGCGCAGCGGAGGGCTGGAGTTTTAAGATGCGAATGATGAATCGCTTAAGCGGCAAGCGTGAAAGCCGCAACACCGAGGGCCCGCAGCTCGACGTTCGCGTCGTCCGCACGAACAAGGTGTTCAAAACCCACAAGGGAGGTAAGACCGCGAGCTGGTCGATCCTCGTCGTCGTGGGCGACAACAAGGGTCAAGTCGGCGTCGGTCTTGGCAAGGCGCGCGGCATCCCGGATGCCATCCGCAAAGCTGAGGAAGCGGCCCGCAAGGACATGTTCCTCGTGCCGATGATCGGCACCACGATCCCCCATGCAATCACCGCCGTCTCCGGCACCGCCCAGGTCATGCTGCGGCCGGCTGCTCCGGGAACGGGCGTCAAGGCCGGCGGCGCAGTTCGCGCCTGTCTGGAAGCCTGCGGCATCCACGATGTTCTCGCGAAGTCGCTCGGCAGTCGGAACGCCATCAACATGGCCTACGCCACGATGGAAGCGTTCCACCAGCTCTCCTCGCCCGAGGACCAAGCGGCGCGTCGCGGCCTAGATTCGAAGGAGCTCGTGCCCTGGCTGGAGAAGGCTCGTAAGGAGGAGGCGGACAATGCTACGCATTAAGCTGATCAAATCCAAAATCGGCCACAACGTGCGTAACCGTGCAACCATCCAGGCACTCGGTCTCCGCAAGCCCGGCCAGATCGTCGAACACGAGGACACGCCAACCATTCGCGGCATGATCCACCACGTCCACCCGATGCTTCAGGTGGAAGAGGTGGCTGGTACGCCCGCGAAGCGCAATGTCAAGGGTGTCGGTAAGAAACGATCGACAGCGCGGACCGAAGCGCTTGCTCCCGCGCAGCCGAAGCCAAAGAAGGCCCCCCGGGCCAGCGCCGTTGCGCCCAAGACGCCGAAGCCCAAGCCCGAAAAGGTAAAGGCGGAACCGAAGCCGAAGTCTGAAGCGAAGCCCAAGGCAGCGGCCAAGCCGGCCCTCGCCGAGAAGGCAAAGGAAACGAAGCCGAAGGCTGAGGCCAAGAAGACTGCTGCTCCTAAGAAGGAGAAGACCAAGTAATGGGACTGCACAATTTCGAACCAAGCGAAGGAAGCTCGTTCAAGAAGCGACGCGTGGGTCGGGGCATCGGCTCCGGCATGGGCAAGACGGCGACTCGAGGCACCAAAGGCCAGAGCGCTCGACGCCAAATCCACCCGAACTTCGAGGGCGGCCAGACGGCGATTCAACGCCGACTGCCGGTCAAGAAGGGCTTCAAGAACATCAACCACAAGGAATACGACATCGTAAACCTGGACGACCTCGAGCGGCTGTTCGAAGCGGGCGCGGACGTGAATCCGGAAACCCTCAAGGCGACCGGCATCATTCCGAACGACAAGGACGGGGTCAAAATTCTCGCCTTCGGCACCCTGAGCAAAAAGCTCAAGGTCACCGCCCACAAGTTCAGCCAAGCGGCCAAGGACGCGATCACCGGCAAGGGAGGCGAGACGGTCACGCTGTAAGCGTGGCTGTACGACATCCATGGCAGCTCTAGGCGGCGGCGTTTTTGGCGGCGGATCGGGCAAGGGATCGGCAGGGGATAAGGGACTATCTCTTGGCCTCCTCGAAACCATGCGTCTCGCATGGGCGGATACCGATCTCCGGTCCCGGCTCCTGTTCATTCTTGCGATGTTCGCGGTCTTTGCTCTGGGAACGCACATCCCGGTGCCGATTCCAGGCATCGACGCGGCGGCTCTATGGGACAAGCTTGCCAAGAACCCTCAGCTCGACCTCCTCAACACCTTCGGTGGAGGCGGTCTGCGGCGGGTTTCGATTCTGGCCCTGAGCCTCGGCCCGTACATTACGGCGTCGATCATCATCCAAGTCCTTACCACCGCCTTTCCTACCTGGAAAAAGGAACTTCAGGAGGGCGGCGAGTTCGCCCGCCGAGCACAGAATCGCCGAACGCGATTCCTCACGCTGTTTCTCTGCATCTTTCAGGGCGGCGGCCTTTACGGCCTCATGGCGAATTACGACAGCACGCTCGCTGCCCAGCCTTTCCTAGTCAAGGCCACAACCGTCATCTTCTGGACCGCAGGCGCTATGTTCATGCTGTGGCTCGGCGAGCAGATGTCCGAAAAAGGCATCGGAAACGGCGTATCGCTGATGATCTTTGCGGGCATCCTCATCGCCTTGCCCAACCAATTTGAGCGGCTCCAGAAGGGTATCAGCGACGGCTTGGTTTCGTGGTTCTCAATCGCCGGAATGGTCGCGATCTTCCTTATAACGACCTATGTAGTCGTGCTCTTCACGGTAGCGCAAAGGCGGATACCGATCCAACACATGCGTAGGCAAGTGGGCACGAAAATGGTCGGAGGGCAAACGAGTTACTTGCCGTTCTCACTGAATATGGTGGGCGTCATCCCTATCATCTTCGCGTCCTCGCTTATCTTTATTCCAGGGCAGTTGTCGCTCGCCTTTGGCGGTGAAAAGACTTCGGTTGGAAGCTTCTTTGGGGCGGTTCAGGAGTTTCTGAATCCGTCCGCGGTTGGGTACAAGGCGATCTTCGGCTACCTGTCCTACACGTTGCTCATATTCTTCTTTACCTACTTCTACACGGCTGTCCAGTACAACGTGGAGGACATCGCAAATAACCTGAAGCGAGGCGGCTCCTTTATCCCGGGGGTACGCCCAGGAAAGCAGACGAAGGACTTCCTCGACGGTGTGATCTCACGGATAACCCTCGTCGGCGCCGTCTTCCTGGCCGCCGTGGCCCTGACCCAGTTCATCTCGCCGCGCCTCACCGGCATACCATTTCGATACATGAGCATCGTCGGCGGCACCACGTTGCTGATCATCGTCAGCGTCGCGCTCGAAACCCTCCGTCAGATCGAAGCGAACCTGCTGATGAAGCAGTACAACCAGTGAAGCTTCTGCCCCCAACGGGCAGGGTTGCCTCTTCGAAGATCGAACTCCGACCCTCGAAGGGGCTTCTTCCTTTCTGCCTCCAGGTATCCCTGCTGATGTGCGCTGTCTTGAGCTTGCAGGGTGGCTGCGGCGGGCGAGGCATCCGCATCGATTCGCAGATCCTGGCTGGCAAGAAATATGCCGACCTTGTTCAAGAGATCGGCAAGCCGCACGAGGAAGAGAGTCGCAAGGGCTTCACGTTCGGCTATTGGCGCTATGGAAGCGGCATGGAAGGCGGGAGAGCCGCGATAGCTGACAGCAGCGGCACGATCGTCAAAGTAATGGGCATCGTGACCGGAGTCGACTCGCCGCCGATCTGGGCCCAACTCACCCGGCCCGACATCACGACCGTCATTGTCCCGGGCGCCAAGTATTCCGAAGTCGTTCGACGTGATTGGCGATCCCCAGCGAGATAAGAAATATCCCGACGGCGAATCGTACGGCTACTGGATGGACGACCGCCTGAAAGGAAAGCCGACGGTCGCTAGCATCGACAAGGGCGGCGTCATCGAAAAGGTATGGCCCGCTGATCCAAATTGGCTTTCGACCGGATTCTGGGCCGATCCCCGGAAGAATCTGGAAGCCCTGCCCCCGCCAAGGCACTAACGTGTCCGCAAGCGGAACGGTAAACTGTCTCTCCGGCCCGATGTCCTGCACGGTAGCGACACGCCGGCCAAACCACGATGCGACTGATCCTCATTGGCCCGCCGGGCGTCGGCAAGGGAACTCAGGCGGCTTATCTCGAGCAGCGCCTGGGAATGATTCCTCTATCCTCCGGAATGATCTTCCGCGCCGAGATCGACGCTGAAACCGATCTGGGCCGGATGGCCAAGCGCTACATCGATCACGGCGAACTCGTGCCGAACGGCGTGACAATCGAGATGATGGCCAAGCGCCTCTCTCGAGACGACGTTCGCAAGCACGGCTTCATTCTCGACGGCTTCCCGCGAACGGTGCGGCAGGCTCAGGCCCTTCAGGAGATCCTGCACGAGATGGACCTCCACCTCGATAAGGTCATCTCATTGGAAGTGCCCGACGACGTGGTCGTCCAGCGGCTCAGCGGGCGTATCGGTTGCACGAAGTGCGGCGAGATCTACCACTCCCGCAACAAGCCTCCCAAACGTGAAGGGCTTTGCGACAAGTGCAACGGCCCGCTCTTCGTACGGACCGACGACCAGCCGGAGACGATCAGCGAGCGGTTGCGCGTCTTCGCGGAAAACACGAAGCCGGTAATCGACTTCTATGAGGGCCTGCACTGCTTACAACATGTCGATGGCCGGCTCGCTCCCGACGAGATTTACAACCAGATTGTCGAGGCCATTCCGGATGATTGTCCTTAAGAAACAGAGCGAGATCGCGAAGATGAAGGAGTCGGGCCGCATCGTCGCCCGCACCCTTCGTCTCGTCAGCGAGGAGATCCAGCCCGGCGTCACCACGCGCTTCCTTAACGATCTCGCGGAGAGGCTCATTCGTGAAGAGGGCGGCATTCCCAGCTTTCTCGGCTATCGAGATTTCCCCGCTGCGGCCTGTATCAGCGTCAACGAGGTCGTAGTCCATGGCATTCCCAACGACTACCCTCTGCAGGAGGGCGACATCGTCGACCTCGATTTCGGGGTCGTCAAAGACGACTGGCACGCGGACGGTGCCTGGACCTATCCGGTAGGCACCGTCTCCCAGTCCGCCCAACGGCTGATGAATATCAGCCGAGAATCACTCTATCAGGGCATCGCGAAAGCCCGCATCGGCAACCGCATCGGCGACATCGCTCACGCCGTGCAGCGCTATGTGGAAACGAACGGCTATTCGGTTGTCCGGGAGTTGGTCGGCCACGGCATCGGCCGTAGACTTCACGAAGAACCAAGCTCCGTCCCGAACTTCGGCAAGCCTGGGAAGGGCGAACTCTTGCGAGAAGGGACCACCATTTGCATCGAGCCGATGGTCAACGAGGGCACAGAAAAAGTGAAGACCTTGGAAGACAAATGGACGGTCGTCGCCGCCGACGGCAAGCTCAGCGCCCACTACGAGCACACGATCGCAATCACCCGCTCGGGGCCCGAAATTCTAACAACCGAGGAGTAACCCGTTGGGTTCTGAGCATTCCGTTCCGACTCTTAGGATATGGCGAAATCGTTCGCCCGTATTTCTACGGAGGAAATCCATGTCTAGCATTTCATCCATTCAGGCGTCGGTATCCGCGATGTACGCGGACAAGCTGGCGGATCTGAAATTGTCCCGGTCGGATTCTCTGAAATCGTTTACGAAAACTGAGAAGGACCCCAAACCGTCGCCGACTGCGACGGGATCTGTCGATACCAAGCCTCAACACAGCGTCCGGCCATCCTGGCTGAACGGCAACTACAACATCGCGCCTCCATCATTGCCAACCCTCAACGGGACTTGGGCGAAGGCTCGTAAGGACAGCGACCGGTCCTGGAAGGATCTGCAGCACACCTCGCCCCAGCATCATCCTGTTACTCCCACCATCAGCGGCAGCAGGTATGGCGATCCCGCGAAGTTTGACGTAGCCGTCGAGGCCAAACGCGCCAAATCGTACGAACTGAAGACCGCCGAACTTTCGACGGACGCTTATGCCGCCAAGCTTTCGCTAGATGCGTAAGGACTGGGCCATGGAAGCCTCCTTCCGAACCGTCGGAAGGAGGCTTTTTTGCTGGGTCGTCTACAATAGAGGTGGATGGGAAGACGAAGACCACAGTATCGACCGCAGGACGACAAAGAAAAAGGCATTGAAGTCGAGGGCCAAGTTCTTGAGAATCTGCCCAACGCTCGCTTTCGCGTAAAGCTGGACGAAGGCGAGACGGAAATCCTTGCCCACGTAAGCGGCAAGATGCGGATGAACTACATCCGAATTCTCCCTGGCGACCGAGTCCGCGTCGAACTCTCCCCCTACGACCTCACGATGGGCCGCATCGTCTACCGCTACAAGTAGCGATCCACCGAAGTACGAGATGGCGATCTACCGGTAGCACCTCGCCACCTCAAAGATTCCGCCTCAAAGGTTACGGAATCTAACCGCAATCGCCAAAAGGGCCAAGCCCCCAAGCACCGGGGCTACGGCGCTCGGCGGCGGGTCAGTTCTCGTTTTCACCTTTACGGGATCCGCCTGCACTTCGACAGCCTTCTCCTTCTTGCTGAAGTAGATATCGTCGACCGCAGGTCGCGGGAAGTTGTTGTCGACGAAGGTCTCCACCTGAACGTTGTCCGGAATTGCCTCCGCCGGAATCTTGACCTGCTTGGCAAGAAGAGCCGAACTGGCCTCAGGAATTGCCGACGTCCATTGGGGCGTCTGCCAGATTTCCTCGTGGCCTATGGTCGCGGTATAGTCACCGACCGCAACGAAGTAAACCCGGAGGGTTCCTCCCCCATTGATGGGAATATTCGTTTTGGGAACGTGAAATGGGTTGAAAGGCTTGTCGGTCTTGAAGGTCATCCGGACGGTTCCGGTTGATGCTGCGAGCTTGGTCTTGTCGACCACCTTAAAGGCCGTGAGATACCAACTCCTCGAACAGTAGCGCTGAGCCCACTTCTCGACCTCTGGAGTTGAGACGTAGCCGTGCTCATTCATCCAGTCGTTTAATCGCCCCGGCACTTCGGGACCACAAGGTCGCGGCATGATAGTCCGCAACATCCGCTTCCTGGATGACTCGAACCTCGGCAGACCTAGATCCGCCCCCGAAGCCCCCGCCCCCAAGTCCTCCTCGGCCATAGCCGACGACCGGAGCGAGGCTCGCGAGGGTGTGGAAGGCCTTGCTAGATGCTTCACTCAGCTCAGGTTTGCGTGGAGTCGGGGCAATAAAGCCGAAATTGGTAGCGCCTGATCGGAAGTTGGCATTCCAGATGAAATGCTCTGTTTGGTGCTCCTCATCCCAGATCACGATATTGGTCTGGTCACCGAAAACAACAGGCTTTCCGGGAGGACCCACTCCCGAGCAGGCGAGTGCCGAGCATGTGGTGGCGAGAACGGTAAGCGTCACGGACCAGGCTTTCAGGGACCGGATCCTAGATGATCGGTGGTCGCGGGCGGCGCGCTGGGAAAGGCGATGAAGTTGCATCTGTTCCATGAACGCTAGGACGCCCCAGAGATTTTCCCTTATCGTCCAATCGTCGCTTGGGTGTGCCACGGTGTGTTCGCCTAAAATAGTCATTTCTACCTAGAAGCGCCGAACGTTCTTGCTTCCGGCGAAATCCGAAGATCATCCGCAGGCTAGACGCTGATCGTGCATCCGCACTTAAGCTCAATATCTTGAGGAGACCGCAGTTCCTGGCGACCCGAATTATCAAATCGCGTAATGGTCTTTCCGCCGGGATCGATGACGATCACGTCGAGAACGCCGTGCTTTAGATAAAACGGCGGGCTTAGGTTCAAGTCCTTTTCGCGAGAATCGGCGCTGATTACCTCGATGACGGCTGCAGGAATCGTTTCGCAGGCGCGATCACGAGGCTGCGGCGGTTCACAAAAGATCGAGAGGTCGGGCCGTCGGAAAGAACCGCCCGGAAACAAGACCAGCAAGTCGAGCACCCGTATGAAGTCACATGCGTTCCTTGCGGACTCTTCCTGACGGAGAGGAATACTTGTTGAATCGTCTCCTGATGCGCAAGTGTCCGAAGGAACTCCCAGACCGGCAACCCCTCGATCCGCTCAAGCTTTATGCCAGCCTGGTCGGCGGCTTCGATCTCACGCATCGTTGATTCGTCTAGCACCATGGATAACATTCTAAGGATAGCGCGACATGTTCCGTACGTGGCGACAACCTGTCGGTCAGGTGGGTATAATTCCTGCTTGCGTCAGCCGGCGTCTGGCACGATCATGTACGTCCCGCAAAGCGGGCCTTGATCTTCAGGACGGGACATCGAGGCGAAAAGAACATGAAAGTTAGAGCCAGCGTTAAAAAGATCTGCGACAAGTGCAAGATCATCAAGCGAGAGGGCGTCGTGCGCGTCATCTGCGAGAACAAGAAGCACAAGCAGCGACAAGGCTAAGCAAATTTTTGGAGGCTGGAGTTTGGAATTTGGAGTCGTCTGAATTCGCGATTCCAAACTCCAGAGTCCAAATTCGAAATTAAGAAAAATGGCACGAATTGCAGGTATCGATCTTCCGCGCGACAAGATGGCGCAATATGCTTTGCCGCTGATTTACGGCATCGGAAAGCATAACGTCGTCGACCTTTGCGCTAAGGCAGACGTGGATCCTCGAAAGAAGATCCGCGACCTTAGTGAACAGGAAATCGCCCATCTCCGCGAAGTCTTGGACCGCGACTACCAAGTCGAGGGCGACCTTCGCCGCGAGGTGCAGGGCAATATCCGGCGCTTGATCGAGATCAACTGCTATCGTGGAGTCCGGCATCGCCGAGGACTGCCCACCCGAGGCCAGAACACCCGCCACAACGCCCGAACCCGCAAGGGTAAGCCGAAGACGGTCGCCGGCAAGAAGAAAGCGAAGAAATAGCATCTGATGGTCGGTGTGTCAGGAGCCCCCTGAACCCTGCCCCCAGCACCCTAAGAAGAACATGGCCAGAAAAGCAGCACAGAAAGGAAAGCAGAAGGAGCGGAAGAATATTCCGGTCGGCGTCGCGCATATCCACGCGTCGTTCAACAACACCCTCATTACGATCACCGACCCGCAGGGCAACGCGATCTCGTGGGCGAGTGCCGGCAACGTGAACTTCAAGGGAAGCCGCAAGGGAACGCCGTTCGCGGCGCAGGTCGCTGCCGACAAGGCCAGCCGTTTAGCCCAGGAGCACGGTCTTCGCCGAGTGGACGTCCTCGTTCGAGGTCCCGGATCAGGACGCGAAACCGCCATCCGCGCCCTGCAAGCGTCCGGTCTCGAAGTTGCCAGCATCAGCGACATCACCCCGATCCCCCACAACGGCTGCCGCCCGCCCAAGCGACGCCGCGTCTGACCGCTTGGAATTTGGAATTTGGAGTTAACGCTTCCAATTCCACATTCCAAATTCGAAACGTCCAAAGTTCAAAATGCCCCACATTTCAACTCTCGATCTCACCACCGAATACGGCAAGTTTGTCCTCGAGCCGCTTGAGCGCGGCTATGGCCAGACCATCGGCAACGCCCTTCGCCGGGTTCTGCTTAGCTCGATTCAGGGCGCGGCAATCGCCGCCGTCCGCATCGATAAGGTCTTCCACGAGTTCTCCCCAATCCCTGGAGTTAAGGAAGACACGACCGAGCTTCTTCTAAACCTCAAGGACGTCGGGATCCGCATCGACACCGAGGATGGTCTGCCCACCGAAGACAAGGCGCTACGTCTGGAAGTCAAGGGAACGGGCCGCGTCACGGGAGCCGACATTATCTGCCCCGAAGGCGTCGAGATCATTAACCCCGAGGTCTACATTGCCACCATCTCCGACGCGAATGCTTCGCTGATGATGGAGCTGTACGTCGGTTGGGGCGCGGGCTACACCCTTCCCGAGAAGCAGGAGCGCTATCGAGGAATGATCGGCGTCATCCCCACGGGAAGCCAGTACACCCCCGTCAAAAAGGTTAACTACACCGTCGAGGCCACCCGCGTTGGCATGCGCACCGACTATGAGCGGCTCGTGCTCGACATCTGGACCAACGGAGCCGTCACCCCGAATGATGCGCTTTCCCAGTCGGCCCACATCCTCGACAAGTATTTCCGAATGTTCTTCGACCTCGGCGAAGCGGGTTTCGAAGCCGACCTTGGCCTCGAGGACGACATGTCGCCCGAACTGGCGAACATCCCCGAACTTCGTATTGAAGAGCTGGACTTCTCGCAGCGCACCTTCAACTGCCTGCGCCGAGCCGGCCTCCTCACCCTCCGCGCGCTAGCCCTCGCCACCGAAAGCGACCTCACCGGAATCCGCGGCTTCGGCAAGAAGTCGCTCGTCGAGGTTCGCGACAAGCTGGTCGAGCACGGCCTAGAGCTCAAGCCCCCGAAGGGAGGCTACCGAGCCCTCGACACCTTCGACGATGACGACGACGACGATTTCTAGATTCGGCCTTATGGCCTTGCGGCGTTGCGGCCTGAACCGCAGCCCAACGCCGCAACGCCCTGATGCAGTAACACCGAACCACCATGCGACACCTTGTAGATAGAAGAAAACTCGGACTGCCGAGCGACCAGCGGCGCGCTTTGCTGATGAACCTGCAGAGACAGTTCATCCGGCACGGCTACGTGCGGACGACCTTTGGCCGGGCCAAGGAGCTTCAGCGTCTCGTCGAGAAGCTGATCACCCTCGGACGCCAAGATACGCTAGCCGCCCGACGCGAGGCCCGCAAGGTCCTCGTGGGCCACAGCAGTTCCTCGCGAAAACCCGAGAAGGCGCTCGCCGGCAAAACCGCGCTCCAGAAGACGGAGATACTCATCTCCATGAGTCTGCTGAACGGTGAAGACCTGGTTAAGCACCTCTTCGACAACGTCGGCCCCCGCTTTAAGGATCGAAACGGCGGCTACACCCGCCTCACCAAAACCGGCTTCCGACGCGGCGACGCGGCGCAGACGGCGGTTTTGGAACTCGTCGACTAGTTGTGGTAGGACCGTCTCGGTCGTGAGTAGCCCGGGCATCTCGCCCGGGCTTTTCCGTACCTGGAATACGCTTCGTAGCGGATAGCGATGCGCATTAAACTCACAGTCGCCTACGACGGAACCGACTTTCGAGGTTGGGCCGCGCAGCCGGGCCAACGGACGGTGCGCGCGACTCTGGAGCAGGCAATCCTGAATGCCACCAATCAAAGTGTCGACGTAATCGGAGCAAGCCGAACTGACAGCGGAGCTCACGCGCTCGGGCAGGTCTGCCACTTCGACAGCGACGTCGCCATAGAGGTCGACAAGTGGCCGCTGATGCTCAACCGCATCCTTCCTCAGGACCTCTCGGTGATACAAGCGGAGACCGTAAGCGACGACTTCCATAGCCGATTCTGCGCCGACGACCGATGGTATCGCTATCGCATCCAAACCGCGGTGCGGAACCCAATGAGCAGCCGATACACGCACGAGTATCTCCGCCCCATAGACCTCGACCGAATGCGAAAAGCTGCCTCTTCGCTCGAAGGCACGCACGACTTCCGAGCCTTTACGGAAGAGCTCGACCCTGCCACGGAGAATACGACGAGAACACTCCACGAAGTGAGCGTCCTCTCGGAGGGCGGCGAGTTCGTCGTCAGCATTGTCGGCACCGCTTTTCTACGAGGCATGATGCGTCGCATCAGCGGCGGTCTTCTCGAAGTCGGCCGAGGCTACCGTTCACTGGAGGATTTCAAAGGCCTCCTAATAACGGAATCACGAAGCGAACAGCAATGGCCGGTCGTGTTGCCCGCCAAAGGCCTGTGTCTGATGCAAGTCCGCTACGCCAACCCGCCGCGAGACTGCCGAGCATCCACAGTTAGCCAAAGTTCCGGTGCATAAACTAGCAAACGCCCTCGAGAAACGGGGGATCCCGGGTCTTCACCACGAATTCCGTTAGACCCGGCCAAATCACCCAAGCAACTCCAACCACAGAGGTAGCCCGCCACCATCTACGGCACCAATCTGCCAATGTGCCACAATAGGAGGTTCGAAAAACTTTGGCTTAGGTCGGGCACACGCTCGATACAGCCGGGAGCGAGGGAGGAAACCCTCGGCTGGGGTAGCGGAATGCCGCTACTGCTCGCAGGAACAAACCTATGAATAGAACTTATACCAATAAAGCAGGAGACCTCACCGCCAAGTGGCACGTGGTCGATGCGGCCGGAATGCCGGTCGGTCGGCTCGCCGCCCAAGTCGCCCAGGTCATCCGCGGCAAGCACAAGCCGACCTTTGCCTACAACTGCGACTGCGGTGATTTCGTGATCGTCATCAATGCCGCCCAGGTAGTACTGACCGGCAACAAGAAGGACGAGCTGATCTACTGGCACTCCGGCTGGCCTGGTGGCCTCAAGAACATCGCACGCGGCGATATGCTGGAGAACGACCCCGTCAAACTCGTCGAGAAAGCCATCTGGGGTATGACGCCCAAGACAAAGCTCGGCAAGCAAATCATTAAGAAGCTCAAGGTTTACGCGGGCTCCGATCATCCGCACACGGCTCAGAACCCTCAGCCGCTCAGCATCAAGAAGGACTAATGGCAGCAGCTAATCAGAATTACGGAACCGGGCGCCGAAAGAGCGCTATCGCACGCGTCTGGCTTACGCCAGGCGAGGGGAACATCAGCATTAACGGCCGAGACTTCAAGGAGTATCTCGGCCGTCCTGTTTTGGAGATCCTCGTCAAGAGCCCGCTCGTGCATCTCGGCATGGAAGCGCGGTACGACGTGAAGGCGTACACCAAAGGCGGAGGCATCACCGGCCAAGCCGGCGCCCTCAAACTCGGCATCTCCCGGGCCCTCCTCGAAATCGACGAAGAGCTGCGCCGCGAACTCCGCGCTGGAGGCTTCCTAACCCGCGACCCGCGGATCAAAGAATCCAAAAAGTACGGACGCAAAAAGGCCCGACGCGGCTTCCAGTTCGTCAAGCGCTGAGCCCTGCATTTCCTCTCCCCAGTTTGGGAGAGGGATCGCTCTGAGGGGCATATTGTCCGTTGGCGACTCGTCATCCTGGCTGGCTCACCCGCATTGGGCACTTTCGAGACGAAATTGCCACTCAAGTAGATCCTGGCGAGCCAGGCCTGGCGCCGAACATACCTCTCCCTATCGGTTAAGCCCTTGATACCAATGCGGACTGTACGCCCTGTTTGCCAGGGCTCTCGCGATCGACCATTATCAGTCGGCATAACCCTCCGGACCCCGCGTGACTCGTTGCGAGTACGCTTCTCCTGTGGCAGTAAGGCAATCTCCGGAAGCGGTTCTTCGCGACGTTTTCGGATTTAGCTCTTTTCGGGGGCAGCAGCGGGAGGTTATCGACACCGTCGTCAACGGAAGCGATGCCTTTGTGCTGATGCCGACAGGCGGCGGGAAGTCTTTGTGCTTTCAGATTCCGGCGTTGGTTCGGGACGGGATTGGGATCGTGGTTTCGCCTTTGATCTCCCTGATGAAGGATCAGGTGGACGCGCTGAACGCGGCGGGGGTCGAGGCTGCATATTTGAATTCCTCACTCTCGGCGGACCGAGCTCGAGCGGTGGCTCGGGAAGTCGCGGCGGATGAGATCAAGCTGCTCTACGTAGCGCCAGAGCGGCTGATGATGCCGGAGTTTCTGGACCAACTTCGCGAGCTCGAGATTTCTCTCTTCGCAATCGATGAAGCGCACTGCGTGTCGCAGTGGGGCCACGACTTTCGGCCGGAATATGTGCAGCTTGGGCAGATACGGCGGCATTTTCCGGGCATTCCAGTCATCGCCTTGACCGCGACGGCGGATGAGCAGACTCGCAAAGACGTTCAGAACCGGCTAGGGCTGAACGACGCGCGGGTGTTCATCGCCGGATTCGATCGGCCGAATATTCGGTATCTGGTCGAACCAAAGACTTCCAACCCTTTCGGACAGTTGAAGGCGTTTCTCGACGGAGTGGGCGATGAGTCTTCGATCGTCTATTGCCTAAGCAGGAAGCGGGTCGAGACGGTGGCCGAGAAGTTACGCGACGGTGGCTTTGATGCAGCGGCATATCACGCGGGGATGGCTTCCGCCGATCGGAGCCGAGTGCAGGAGAAGTTTCTACGAGACGACTTGAAGATCGTAGTCGCTACCGTCGCCTTCGGCATGGGGATCGACAAGCCTAACGTGCGCGCGGTCGCCCACTACGACATGCCGAAAAACCTAGAGGGCTACTACCAAGAAACCGGCCGCGCGGGACGGGACGGGCTGCCGTCGCAGGCGATGTTGCTCTTTGGGATGAGCGACGTGGTGTTCGCGCGGAAGCTGATCAACGAGATGGAGAACGCGGCGCAGAGACAAATCGAGTCGCACAAGCTCGACGCGATGGTTGGGTTCGCCGAGGCGATCACCTGCCGGCGGAGAGTTCTGCTCGGTTACTTCGGCGAGGATTTAGGCCGAGATTGTGGGAACTGCGACGTGTGCCTGAAGCCGCGTGAGACGTACGACGCTACCGAGGACGCCTACCGGGCTCTGATGTGCGTTTATCAACTGGGCCAAAAGTTCGGCATGCAGCACACGATCGACGTTCTGCGTGGCGCGGACACGACGCGAATCCGCCAATTCCGCCATCAGAACGTGGAAATGTACGGCAAGGGAGCATCGCAGAGCCTGGATCACTGGCTTAGCGTTTTTCGGCAACTCGTGCATTTGGGCTACCTGCGCCAGGACATCGCAGACTTTTCTTCCTTGAAGCTAACACCCTTGACGAAGAAAGTCGTGCGGCGAGAGGAAACGGTCATGCTCACGAAGCCGATGCCGAAGGAGCCGAAGAGCAAACGCGAGCGGCGAGGCGCGCGTCCAGCGGGGTTCACCGAGGAGCCGCTATTCCAGATTCTTCGAGCGGTTCGCAAGGGTCTGGCCGACGCGCAAGAGGTGCCGCCTTTCGTCATCTTCTCCGATGCGACGTTGCTCGACATGGCGAACAAGAAGCCCGCGACGCCGGACGAGATGCTTGCGGTGAGCGGCGTGGGTTACCACAAGCTTGTCAAGTACGGCACGCCTTTCCTGGCGGCGATCCAGTCGGCAGGGACTCCCGCCTAGCGAAACCTGGTCGAGTTGCCACGTTCGCCGGCAAGGGCGGCATGGAAACCAATCTGGACCCGAGCTTTCGGGGCACGTTCCTATGCTGATCGCTTCATTGTCTCTAATGACCCAAGTTCTCGAGTTCCAATCGAGGATCGAGGTCCCGGTGACCTCCTACGCTCGACCTTCGGACGCCGGACGCTTTGCTCACACCAACCATCTCGTGCTCAACGGGTCATGGCAAGGGGCAGAAGTTCAGCAGTTCGCCGGACCTTCAGGTTACGGACCCAGCAATATCCGCGCGGCTTACAATCTCACCGTAAACAACGCCAGCGGGGCAAATACGGCCGTCGCG
>JBBSFL010000032.1:0-16500 GCA_038238735.1 Fimbriimonadales bacterium
AAATCCCTATTGCCAGACAATTAGGGTATCGAATGCTCGTCCCATAGCGGGTCAGGACGCTCGGCGCAGATAGCGAAACCGGGATGCCCAGGTGAACCTCGATCAAGTACCGAGCGAAGAGCGCCGCATGATCCGAAGACCCCCGCGCCGCCAGCAAAACCATCTCGGGCTGGATACCCGCTAGCCCCCCGCAAAGCTCCTCAAAATACCGACCCGCGTTCTTTCGCAAGGAGCCAGGCTGCTCCCGAATCTCGCTCTCCATAGCTTCGCCAAGCATGGGCGTAGGTTACTGCACCTGCAAGGGAGACTAAGTAGAGACAGTACGGAGCAGCCGATAAAGAGAACACCAATACGGCACCGGCATAACATTCCAACGAGGCTAGGGAAGACGAAACCTTAACTCTCTATCGGTCGAAGAAACGGCGCATACACGCCGCGTCCAAGAATGCTAGAAGCCATAATCACCGCGATGGGGGAGTTTCCTACCTTGCCCGAGCTTTTGCGGGCGGTCGCGGCGGAGCCCAGGGCGGTGGAAGCCCTGGACAACGTACTGCGCGCGGCGGCTGCGATGACGCGAAGCCGAAACGCCCTGCTCGCCATCCTCAATGAGGAGTCAGGCGTGCTGGAAGTGCGCCATGTAACGGGCCACGACCTCACCGGGCGAGAGCATGAGGAGCAGATGACAGTGCAGGTCGAGGGCCGGGAAGGGATCATGGCCTACGTGGCGGCAACCGGCGAGAGCGTGCTGACGGGCGACGTGGAGAAGGACCCGCACTACAAGAATTTGTTTTCGACCACTCGGAGCGAAATGGCGGTGCCGGTGCGCGATTCGAACGGCCGCATCCGGGCCGTGTTCAATTTAGAATCGGACCAGCTAGACGCCTATGGGGACCGGGAGCAGGAGCTCAGCATTGGATTCGGCGCCCTGTTCTCGATCATCTTGGCGCGGATCGAAGGCGAATCGCGGGAGGAGGCACTCATCCAGGTGGGCATGGCGCTAGACAACTCGCTGACCGAGGAGTCTTTGGTCGATCAAGTCATTCACGTGGCGGCCGACGTGCTTCGATTTCAAGCCGCGTCGGTCTTCATCTTGGACCCGATGACGGACACGTTTGTGCTGCGTGGATCAGTCGGTTCGTTGAGCTCGCAGATCGGGGAGCTGCAGTATCACCGCGGCGAGGGCTGTACGGGCTGGGTCTGCGACCGGGGAGAACCGGTAATGCTGAACCGTCCGCAGGAGGACGCGCGCTGGCGGGGTCGATACGTCGAGTTTCCGAGCGATCAGATAGCCAGCTTTCTCTGCGTGCCGATTCTGAGCCGCAAGAAGTCCATCGGAGCGATACGGGTCGTCCGGAGGGTGAGCGAGAACCGCTACCTCGACAACAGCTTCACTCAGGACGACCTTCGGCTGCTTACCGCCATCGCCGACCAAGTGGCGAGCGGCCTCGAAAACGTGCGGAACATGGAGAAGATCATCCGCAGCGAGCGAATGATCGCCTGGGGCGAACTGAGTGCGAAGTCCAGCCACATGATAGGTAACCGAGTTTTCGCGATCAAGGGCGATGTTAACGAGCTGGGCCACGCGGTGGCCTCCGACCAACCAAACCTAAGCGAGTTGCGCGAACTTCAGAAGAGCCTAGAAACGAACCTGACCCGCGTGGAAGAGATTCTGCAGGACTTCCGTGACTTCGTCTCGGCGACGCAGCTGGACCGAAAGCCGACGGACCTTAACGCGATGGTTCGCGAGACGGTCGACGAGGTCTTCCCCAAGCGCTCGCCGATCGATCTTGATCTGAAGCTGGAAGAGGATCTTCCGCCGATCGACGCGGATGCGAAGAAGCTGCGGCGGGCGATTTCGGAGCTTATCGAAAACTCGGTGAGCTGGATGGAGAAGGGTTCCCTGCGAGTACAGACGAGCCTGATCCCCCGCAACCGCTATCCTCAGACGAGGGGTTCAAAGACGAAATCTTTCGCGCGGATTGAGCTCGAAGACACCGGACCCGGCGTTGCGGAGGACCGGAAGAGCACGATCTTCCAACCGTTCTTCACGGGCCGCGTGAAGGGTATGGGGCTGGGACTCTCCATCGTAAAGGGGATCGTGGATGCCCACGGCGGTGAGGTCTTCGAAGCCGGAGAACAGGGCCATGGTGCGAACTTCGTCATTCTCTTGCCGGCGCCTGATCGTCCATAATCTAGGCTGGCCCCGAAGGATTCGAAAACCTATGACCGTTGCCCTGTTTGCCTCGTTGCTCGCGCTCGCCGCGCCATCCCAGACCGACATAAAACGGGTGGACCTGGCCCAGATTGCGCTCTCGTTCGACTGTCCCAAAACTTGGGACGTGTCCACGAACAAGAAGTCGGAGGTGCACATCATCCTGCCCGTGCCCGACACCCAGACGACGGCGACGATAGACATCTATCCAATCAATTTCGTTTCCGATCCGGATGTCTGGCAACTCAGCCAGCAGGCGTTCAGCAAGGATCTGAAGCGCGAGATGGTGAAGCAGTGGCAGGAAGAGATCCTCGGCGTGCCGCTCCTGCTCACGCGAGTGAACTACATGGAGCGCGGCGCGACGAAGACTTCGACGACCGGTTTGCTGTACGCATCAAACCCGCGGAAGCTGATGTACCGCCTGGTCTCCGCGCCCGAAGATTTCGACAAGGCCGACTTCGCATGGCGGTCAGCGATGCAAACCCTTCGCACCTTCACCAACCGCCCGCTCACTGCCCAGGTACCGGGCAAGACGGGCGATCCGAAGGAGCCTGTTGACCTGCCGACCAAACCGCCGAAGCACATCGTCTTCGAGGGCAACGGAAGCGGATCGAGGCCGATCAGGAAGGCGGAAAAGGCGTTCGATCTGGTCATCGCAAACCGCAAGGTCCAGCTCCGGTATCCGGCCGAATGGACGTTGAAGCAGGAAACGACGGGACTCATCTCGCTCTCCAATGCGGGTCTTTCAGTTTCGGTTACGATCAATGCCTTCTCAACGCTGGACTCCGAGTCCCCGAAGCGTGCTCTGTTCCAAACTTCGTCGATCACACTCGACCAGTTTGTCAAGGTCGAGCGGCGCACCGAGCCACCAGAGGGCACTAATCTTGCCGGGGCAACTTTGGCGGTCGTTTGGCGAGTCGGGACAGCGGTCAACGGTCCGCTTCGGACCTGCGACGCGAGCGTGAGCCTAGGTGACTTCTATCTCATCGCGAGCTATCGGAGCACTGACGTGGCGAGAGCCGCCGCCGAGCAGAAACTCGTGGAAACGCTGCTCGATCAGCTCAGCATTGAACCTGCAGCTTCGTGATCGTCGCCTTCAGCACCTCGAGCCCCATAGCGAGCGTCGCTCTTCTCTCCGAGAGCGGCGAGATATTGGGCTCGGGTTGTGAGGACGCTAGGATGAACGCATCCGGTGCATGTCTCCGCATCTTGCGGTCCCTTCTCAATGCGCACCCCGGCACCATTTCGGGCTATCTGGCCGACTTAGGGCCGGGGAGCTTTACGGGCGTTAAGGTTGGGGTGACGCTAGCGAAGACGATGGCGATGGCGGAGGGCGTTTTAGCAGGCGGAGTCGCAGCCTTCGATCTCATTTCTCCGATTGGGTTGGTGGTTTTGCCGAGCAAGAAAGGCGAATTCTTTTGGCGCAGGCCGGGCGGTGGGTCGGTGGAAGTCCACCAGGGTCTGCCCGATGAACTTTTCGTGGGCTTTGGCGTGGGAATCGAAGCTCCCGTTTATCCCTTGGCCGCGCGTTTCGGAGCCCTTCTTTTAAACCTAACTCTTGGGGATCCCGTGAGATTGAACCCCAAGTACATTCTCGAACCCGCCATCTCTACTCCGAATAAACCTTTTCGAGGAGCCAATGCCTAGGGACGAGTTTGCGGGGCTGCCCGCCAAAAGTGCGGTGAAGTTGAGCAATTACACCACCCTTCGTGCGGGTGGCCATACAGAGCTTTTCGTCGAGGCCCGCAACGTGGACCAGCTCGCGGCCGCGGCGGTTGAAGCCCATCGGAAAGACCTGACGGTCACCATTCTCGGATGGGGAAGCAACATGCTGCCCTCAGACCAAGGCGTCCCGGGTCTGACGATCTTGAATCTGGCGCGTCGCCTCTCTGTTGCCCGCACGGGCGAGGTTCTCGCCGAGACCGGTTGTGGCTTCCAGGACGTCTGGTTGAAATGCGCCCAGGCCAACCTGACCGGACTCGAATTCGCAGTCGGTATCCCGGGCACGCTCGGTGGGGCTCTCGTCAGCAACGCGGGCGCCTATCGAAGCTCGATCGCGGAGCATTTGGAGTCCCTGGAAGTGGTGGCTGATGGCGAGCGGCAGTGGGTCGAGCCTTCCTTCATGGGTTTTGCCTACCGGGAGTCGATCCTAAGGAGCACCCATCCGCCGAAGCTCGTCGTTCTCCGAGTCCGGTTGAAACTAAGACCGGCCCAGGGAAAACCAATCTACGATTCGGCGCGCGAGTTCCAGCGTCAACGCATTGGCAAGCAGCCGCCGCAAGCGAGTGCGGGCAGCTTCTTCAAGAATGTAGAGGACGCGGAACTTGCCGCGGCTCTGCCCGGCTTGCCGCCCAGCCTGAAGCAGGCCGGGATCGTTCCCGCGGGCTATCTAATCGAGGCGGCGGGGCTCAAAGGCTTCCGAATTGGCGGCGCGGGCCAAGGAGCGCGCCATGCCAATTTCATCCTCAACCTAGGCGCGGCGACGTCGTGTGAAATCCGGCGGCTGGCCGAGCACACGAAGCGAGTCGTCCGCGAGAAGTTCGGCGTCGAATTGGAGGAAGAGGTGCTCTATTTGGGCGACTGGTCCGGCTGGGACGGCTGAGCCTAGGGAACGGCCTTGCCTCCGAGCGAGCCCTGCTCGAATAGCCAGATGGCAAAGAAGTAGGTGAAGGTGAACAACATACTGCCAAGGAGTAGCGTAAACATAAACTTCAGCACCGGAAGACCATGCCTTCGGGCGAACTGATTTTGACGTACGAAACCGGCCCACGCGGCGTCTCGGCGAGAAACGCGGACGAGCCTCATGGACGCCCGCTGCAAATGCCGCATCCAGGGCCGGCGCATGAGCCAAAGCATCCAAAACCACGTATGTCTGGACAGCCATTCCGCGACGATGCCCACGTCCTTATCTACGTCGTCGGTTGCCTGGCATCTTGCGGGTCCGGATCGGGAAACTTAGAAATCTGATGAGTCGGCTTCGCATCTATCTCGGGGGACTGGGCAGCGTCGCGGCGGGCGCCACCGCGATCCTCGCCGCCGGGACGTCATCCGGCGCGGGTCATAAGACAAACCGCACGCCTTCGAAGGCGGAACTGGTCGCTCTCGGACGAGCCCTCTTCAATGACAGAAGTCTTTCGAACCCGCCGGGGCTCGCCTGCGTAAGTTGTCACTCCCCGGAGACCGGCTTCACCTATCCGAATTCGCGAATCAATGCCAAGTCTGGCCTCGCGCTCGGGGCGGCGAGTGGGCGGTTCGGCCATCGCAAGCCGCCTTCGGTCGCCTACTCGCCCTTCATGCCAAGGGGCATCCCGCACTTCGACGAGAAGGCTCAGGCCTACCTGGGCGGGCTGTTTTGGGATGGGCGGGCCGCGAACTCGTTCGAGCAAATCGAATTTCCGCTGACCGATCCCGACGAGATGAACAACTCGCGCAACCGCCACGCAGCACTCGATTTTGTGGTGAGAAGCCTTCGGCGGGGACCGACGAGTGCTCTCTTCCGGACCACCTTCGGACTGAAAGCCTTTTCGCGGTCGAGCAAGGATGTCATGAAGCTTGCGGCGCAAGCAATCGTCGCGTTCGAGGAGTCGGATGAAGTGTCCCCATTCACCTCGAAGTTCGACGCCTATCTCGAAGGGAAGGCCGAGCTGTCGCCGCCGGAACAGCTAGGAATGCGCTTCGTTACCGGGACGTTGGACGGCCGACCAAACTCTCTGCCTTTCAAGCGTTCGATGCATTGCATGGATTGCCATGGAGGGAGCGCGAGCACCACGATTTATAAGCCACTGTGGTCGAATGGATGCTACGCGAACCTCGGCGTGCCGCGCAATCCCGCGAGCCCGCGCACCGAATTGGATCGCGGCCTGGGCGCGTTCCTGTACGCGAATCTCGGATTCCCAAACATGCCGTTGACCCCGGTCGATCCTCTACGCATCGACGGCGCGTTTCGGGCTCCGACGCTGCGTAACGTCGCAAAGCGCCCGAGCGACGAATTCACGAAGTGCTACATGCACAATGGCTACTTCAAGAATTTGAAGGACGTGGTCCACTTCTACAACACGAGAAACCTAACCACGGTCGCCGGGGAGATAATCGACTTCACTCGGCCCAATCCCTACGCCGGGCTGAAGGGCAAGCCGCTTTGGCCGAAGCCCGAGTATTGGCCCTACGATTCGCTAATCAATGCGTCGGGCAAGGCGCCTGGGCGAGCCGGTGGACAAACGCCCATCATGGATTTAGATGCCTCGCAGATCGGCAATCTTCGGCTTACGCCCACTCAAGAAGATGCCATCGTCTCGTTTCTGAAAACACTCGACGATGGCTATTTCCGTCGGTAGTCTAGGCTACTGGCCCGTTCTACCGAAATTCGATCGCAGGATATTGAGATCGCTGGGGCCCACCTGCCCGTCTCCGTCCAGATCCGCCATTGGGTTTACCGGCGTGACGCCGAATGCGGTTCGCAGAACGTTCAGATCGCCCGGGCCGACCTGGTTGTCGTTGTCCGCGTCACCGTTGACGAGGGCCAATGCGATACCGCTCGCTCCGCTGGGAGCGAAGGTCACAGACCCTTGAAGGGCGGACAGCCAGTGGGACGCCTTGACGCTAACGTCAAACGTTCCCACTCGGTTTGTTGCTACGGTGAAGCTGCCGTCCGCGCCCAGCGTGGCGCTAAGGGTGTCCAAAACCGTGGTGGTGCCCGCCGTGCGCACTTGGATGGTGATCGGCGTTCCGGCGGGAGAGGGGCTATAGTCCCCGAGGGCGACCGTTCCCGATATCTGGGGCTGAGGGATCGTCACGGCAACCGGGAAGGAAGAGATTCCATTCGTGACGACCACGAGAGTAGAAGGACCGACTTCCACGTTCGCCGCTACCTGGAAGTTGGTTGACACCACCGCCGATCCGGTAGCGACCGCCATGGTGCTGTGATTGAACGTGCGGCAGTAGGAGATGTGCCCGGTGGCGTTGTTCGTGATTCGAACGAGCGGATAGTTGGTCGCGTTCGTCGAGTCGTCTCCGTAGGAGTTGCACTGGGATAGACCGTTGAACTGAGTTCCAGAAATGCTGTAGGACAGGCCCCTTGCGACGACGCTCGGTGCCGAAGTAATCGTTGGTCGCCAGGCGTCGAGGGGAGCGCCGCTGGGCGTGTAGATTTCGACGTCGCGACTCTGGTCGGTGAATAGCACTTGTCCGCTTGGCAGCATCAGCATGTTGCCGAGATAGGAAGGGTCCCGAGTGGTGTTCGGGATCGTGCTGACCTCAGTCAGGTTTGTTCCATCGAACTCGAACATGTGAGCAGGTGTATTGAACACGCCGGGGCTTGCGACACAAATCACGTTACCGTTAGGCAGTAGGCACGCGGGACCGTCCGCGATATCCAGCTGGCCGGCGATGTTCGGAAAGTCCGGCGCAGCCGTCCAACTGCCCGGATCCAGCAGGGAAGTGCCGGGGTGATACACGGCGTTGTGTCCGGTCGCGCCCATTGCGAAGACGGTTCCGTCCGGTCGTAGCACCATCGGGCCAAGCTCTTGAGAGCCAGGGTCCTCAAGGCTTAACGGCGTCGCCCCCGCCGAGATCCACGTGTCTTGAGTCGGAATGTATCGTTGTGCGCCAGGGGCATTGATCGCGTTACAGGTTAAGAGAGTTCCGTCCGGCAGAAGAGTCCAGCCTTCTTCGTCGTGGCGATCCGATTTGCCGAAGCTGTTCAGAAGTGTCCACGCCATGCTCACGGGATTGAGCTGGGCCATCCGGGTATCGCCTGGGTTCGCGACGATGAAGGTGCCATCCGGCATCACCGAACATTGGCAGTCTCCGATCGAGCTCCAGCCAGTCGGGGGTGTAAGTGGGGTCCAGCTGTTTGCGACGGGATCATAAACCGCGCCGAGATTAGTCCACACCCCGCTCGAACCGCCGTTGTACTCCCCGCCGATGACTACGACGCGTCCGTCCGCTAAAACAGCCGATCCAAAGTAGAGCGGAGCGTAGCCGGTAGGCAGGCTCGCGATCTGTGTCCAGGTTCCCGCAACGTAGCTGCCGCTCGAATTCGGCGTCAGCTTATACCAGCGGCTATTGTTCGGGTTTTGCCCAATCACGGTCCCGTTGGTCAAAAGCAACGTGAGACCAATGGAGACCGGAGGATTGGTTGTCGTGCGCTGCCAGCTTCCCGAAACGATCGGCGGGGGAGGCAATTGCCCTCCTTTTTGAGGACCGCGGATTTGGGGAGCGTGAGCGGTCAGCAGCGAAAGTGCTGCGCAGACTAGAGCGGCGGGCATGTTCCATTTTGGCAAGAAAACGCGGGCATACGCCAAGTAATGCCTCGGAAACCTAGTAAAGAGCTCCAACATTAGCAGGGCCAGTACACTTGCCCCGATGAACGGGCTCGACCGGGCGATCTTCTACGGCATCAATCGTTGGCCGGAGTCGATGCGCGATTTCTGGGTGTTCATCAGCGAGGCCACGAAACAAACTGGTGTTAGGATCGCTTTGCCGATTCTAATTGTTATTCTTTGTGTCAGCGGCAAAGCAACGCGGAAAGCCACGCTCCATGGCCTCGCCGCGTGGCCGCTGGCTGATCTTCTCTCGAATAGCCTAAAGAATGCCATCCCATTCGAGCGGCCGTGCGTCGCTCTTCCCGACGTTTATCTTCGGGTAGGGAAGCTCACCACGTACGGCACCGCATCGTCGCACGCGGCCAATATGGCGGCGATCGCCTTCGTGTTCTGCTATCACACGGGCTGGCGCGGCGGCGTTCCCTGGCTGATTGTGGCACTCCTCACCGGGCTGAGCCGCATCTATGTAGGCGTGCATTATCCGTCCCAGGTTTTCTTTGGATACCTGTGCGGGGCGCTTTGCGGCTTGGTCGTGGTTAAAACCTGGGAGGCGTTCGTCCTCCACCGAAACCGAAGCGAGCCCGCGCCAGTAGAGGAGGCGTGAGCGAACTTCGCCCGCATCAATCGGCTCTGCTGCTGGCGGGCGCCGTCACGCCCGTGGCATGGGCAGTCCCAGTGCTAGGTCTCGCGTTGCTTCCGCTTCAGTACCTGAACACTCATTTGCACGAACTCTGCCACGCGATCGTGGGAATCGGGTCGGGCGGAGATGTGCACGAAATTCTCGTCTTCGGCGACGGCGGCGGGGTCACCCCGATTTACGGCGGAGCCACCGTTCTTGAGGCCAGCGCAGGCTACGTCGGAGCGGCCATCGGAGGCGCCTTGATGATCCTATTCTCGCGGCACGAGGTCGGAGCGAGGCTCACGCTCAGGGTTCTCGCGGGTGTTCTGGGCCTGAGCCTGCTCCTCTGGGTTCGAGGGGACGCGATTGGCATAATAACCGGCATCTTCTGGGTCGCCGCGCTTGCCGGACTCTCCCTTCTGAAAGGTCGCTGGCTCCTGTTTGCGGCGCAATTCGTGGGCCTCCAGCAATGTCTGAGCTCGGTGCGATCGCTCTACGTGCTCGTTCAGATTAGCGCGATCGGCGAGGGACACAGCGACGCGGGATTGATGCAGAACGCGACGGGAGTTCCGGCGATCGTCTGGTCACTGGTCTGGTGCGCGATCAGCCTGGGGCTGCTTACGGTTGCCCTTCGGCGGGCTTGGCAGGCTCCGAACCATCCGGCCGAATAACCGTAAAGCCATCCACGATCTCAACGTTGCCGAGCGAGTCCAGTGGTTTACCGCTCACACAAAGGATGACCTTGTCCACGTCTTTGAACTGGCCCATCGCATGCTGCAATCCCTGCAAAAGCGCCGCTTCATCCGTGGTTCCGTAGGTTCGCTCGAACGAGTTCGAGAAGTCGATCCGTGCGATGCGATCCTTGATCGCGGCGCTCAGGGCACGGGCGTCCTTCGGCACGAACGGGCAATGGTCGAGGAAGCCGTTCACCGCCGTCAGCACCGCGTCGCCACCTTCGGGCACGTCTACATCGCCGTGGTTGAAAGTCAGTTCGGGACCGTTCGCCTTAGGCTTGACGACATCGACATGGTCTTTATCTTTGGTGGAGTGGCCCGGCGTCTTGGGCTGACTTCGCAATGACTCAGGAATTCGGTCCGCTGGCGTCAGCTTCACGTAAGCCGCGATGGCGCCAAGACCGAGGACGCCCACGACAAGCAGCGTCAGGACGGCCCGAGAGCTCGGTCCCTTTGGAGCCGGTTTACTTTTCGCCAAGATACACCTTGAGTCCGTTCACGATTCCAGTGGCAATCGCTTGCTTGAAGTCGTCGGTCATCATTCGCTTTCGATCCGATCCATTATTGATAAAACCACACTCGACGAGCACGGCGGGCATTTTGGCCCCCCTCAGGACAGCGAATCCCGAGTGATAGATTTTGCCATCGCTCCAGGTTCCAAGGCTCGGCAGGCCGCTTACTCTCTTTATCTGACTCTGAATACAGTCCGCGAGCACCTGGCATATTGGATCTTTTAGGTGATAAAAAGTGATGCCTCCTCGGCTCGACGTATCCAGCCCGTTCGCATTGATGTGGATCGAGACGAAAAAGTCGGCATTATTTCGATTCGCGATGCTCGGGCGCTCGGTCAGCGAGATGAAGTCGTCGGTTTTGCGCGTCATGATGACCATCGCGCCTTCCTCGGCAAGCTTTTGCGCGGTGAGCTTGCCGATGGCGAGCGTCATGTTCTTCTCCATCAACTCGCGGGCCGGGGTCGTGGCACCCGAGTCGTGCCCGCCGTGGCCGGGATCGATAACGACGAGCTTGCCAGCGAGGCGTCCGTTGCCGACGTTGGGCTTTAGCAGCCTGATTTGCAGCATGCCCGCCGACATCGAAATCTCCAAACCCATGGGTCGTACGAGGCGCAGAGATAGGACAGCGGAACTGCCTTCCGTGCGTGTATCCACGCTTTGGACGCTCAGCATGTCGGGCGACGCCGGCTGATCGCCGAGTTGGAGCGTAGTATTCGGCAACACGATCTCAAGCAGATTCGGATCGGGCCGGCGGAAGGTCGGCGCGGCGGCTAGCGGTCCGGAGAGTCGTAGCGAGAGCACGGCGGTCGTGGGTCCATCCGAGCCTGCGTTCAGCGGTCCTGCGACGATCGGCGCGGTGCCGAAAGTCTGCTGGGGAGGCGGCGAGCCTTGAATGATAATCGGGGCAACGGGTTGGCCGGCTATCGGTGGGTCCTCGTCGTGCGAGACGTTTGCACCGGTCGGGGGATCACTCGGCGTGCCCAGATTCGCCTCGAACGTCTTCGTCACTGCCGCACTCGCGGGAAGGGAAGCGTTCGGCAACTCGCCGTCGATTACGACTCGCACGACGTTTGGTTTGTACTGGCCGATCCGCGCGCCATCTTGTAGAACCATCTTCGTTTCTGGAAGGAGATTCGCGCCGTTCAATTCGATGACGGTGCGCTTCGGATTCTGCAGCACGGTCAAAGTCGTTTTGATTGGAAGGCCGGCATCAACTGAGAGCCTGCCTCTTTCGTAGCGGATCGAATTCAGGGGGGCGAAGACGTCGAGCGTGTTGCTCGTGGTCTCCCACTTATATTGGAGGCCGACGGCACCGAGCACCTCGGTCATCGGGACCATGAGTGAGTCGCCGATTCGTCGCAAAGCCACGCGGGCCCGGCGTTCGTCGATGCGCACGGTCGCAGTTCCTTCGCGCTCTTCGACTTGCCAGCCGATGCCTCGCAGGACGGAGGAGGGGACGTAACAGTCGTCGCCCACGCGGAACACGTGGTCGCGAATCGACCCGAAATAGGTGAAGAACAGCTCAGCCGACCGGGTCTGACCCCAAGCCGCCGCTGTCATCGCCATCCATGGAACTAGAACTAGCAGCAGTCGCTTCATGCGCACCGTTCCGTAGATTGTACAGGTTTTTGCATGATTTGACAAGAGACTTGTACGCACCGCATATTTTTCAGGTTCCTTGAGTGGCGGATACGGCATTAGGGCCTTTCGGCGTTAAAGCTCGTTTCTGAGTTTCTGACTTTCTGCCCACATTTCCAATTTGGTCTTGCTCAAACATCCTTTTGAACCTGTTGACTCCCTAATGGTTGGCGAGCACCGTCCTGGATTCCCAGAATTTGCAGATTTTGAGCGATCCAGTCAGGAATTTGGCGATCTTCGAATCGACGACTCGGGTCCCGCCTTTATGTATCCGAAAGAGCAAAAAGTCAACCTTGCAGGTTGGATTCTTTCGACGTTTGTTGGACTCTCGGGACTCTGAGGCCCGCTTTGAGGCGATCCGCTCTTGCTCAGTGACGCCTCGTGCCGTGCCGGTTAATCCAAGGTTGCGGCACCCACGCCGGAACACCGTGCCCCGAGGGTAATCTTCGGACCCTCCGGGCGATTAGCTCAGTGGTAGAGCGCCTCGTTTACACCGAGGATGTCGGGGGTTCGAGCCCCTCATCGCCCACCATCTTCTAGCTTCTGCGGGCACTCCATAGAATTGGCGTATCAGGCAGCCCCTTTTCCGGCTCTTTGACTCAAGTGTCAAAGACACCTCTCTTAGTCGCTTGCTTAGGAATCGGCGAGTCTGGGGCTGAGTTGCGGAGTGGTTTCACCCAAAGGTCGCCAACGGCGCAAGGTGGGCCCCCGCGGAGATCTCGGCCGGTGCCCCTGTGGGTTCTCCTGCAACGATCTTCGTTGCAGGAGAGGGTGTTGCTAATTAGCGAATCTCGGAGAGATCGTAGTATCTAGCGAGCTCGTTGAGTTGGAAGGACAGGTCGTCCCAGTCGTAACCCGCCACTTGTCGGAAGTCGGGACTGCGCTGGAAGGTAGTAGATACCGCCTGGCCCAGGGCCAGCACCTCGTTGGTCTGGTCGCGTAAGCCGGCGTCCGAGACGTATCCTAGGTTCGCCCGGAGCTGTTCGAGCGCTTCGTCGAGCCTCTGGACTCGCGAGATCGCGTTTTGAACTCCCGCGTCAGATTGGTAGCCGCCCCGACGGACTTGGCTTTCGAGATTCGCCCGCATCGAGTTGCTAAAGCGCTCGGCGCGGACGACGTTCTCCACCAAGGAGTCTTCGACCCAGTACTGGCATGCGCCGGGACTCCAAGTTCGATATTGGTTGCCGTATCCGAACGTGGTCGGGCTCCAGAAGTTAAAGTTAATGAACGTCTGGTTGTGGAATCGGTAGTTCCGGTTAGGACGCCAGTTGCGATGCGGCTGGATGATCACCTGGCCGGGGCGTGGCTGATGATTCCAGTTGCCGGGGTTCCTACCCTGGTTGTTTCAGCCGCCCTGCCAGTTCCACGTGCCGGAGTTGGTGGTGGGTCGGCTTGGGTTCGTCCGTGGTGGCCGGGCCGGGCTGTGCGTCGGCTGAGTCGGGTGTTGCGGACGCCCGTGTTGCGGGTTGATCGGTTGGGTTGGCTGGGTAGGCCGATTATGTTGCGGGTTGGTTGGCTGCGCCGGACGCGTGGGCTGGGTCGGCCGGGTGGGCGGCTGGTTCCTTGGCGGAGGACTGCCTTGGTGATGCCGCTGATCTTGAGCGTTCGCCATTTGGAAGGAGGCGGCCGAGATCACGAGACCGAGCTAAGACATACATGCATTTCATTTTCGAACCTCTTCGCTAGGCCCGAGACGCGGCATGGATTTGTCGGATTTCGTGCCAATTGCTTAAGCACCCTTAAGTGCCTTGTAACAGGTTCGGACGAACATGGTAGGTTCGAGTTCGGATGCTTAGCAGATTGTAAGGTGGTCGGGGGATGATGGAATCGCTTCTCTCGATGGAGTTGATGTAATTGAACGAGGCTTGGTGGGTAGCGGACGAGCGGACTTCTGCTTGCTTCCCTCAAATTCCATCAGTCAAGGCCGCTTTCCTTCTGCCATCTAGGATCGAGAAACTTGCTCATGTAGTTGCGGATGTTGTCGGGAAGGATGACCACGATCGTCTCACCTGCCTTTGCTCTCGCCGCGACGGAAAGAGCCCCCATCATGGCGCTGCCGCTTGAACCTCCCACAAGCATTCCCTCTTCTTTGATGAGCCGTAAGGCGAGCCGGAAGGAATCGCGGTCGTTGGTTTTGACCCATTCGTCGACGACGCTGAGGTCCATGGTTTCGGGGATGAAGTCGTATCCTATCCCCTCCACCAGGTAGGGATCGCCGGCTTCTCCTCCGCCGATGATGGAGCCCACGGGATCGACGCCGACGATCTTGCAATTTGGAAGGTCCTTTCGGAATCGGCGCCCGACGCCGGTTAGAGTTCCGCCGGTTCCCGCGCCCGCTACGAAGTAGTCGATCTTGCCGCCGGTCTGTCGCAGGAGCTCTTCCGCGGTGCCGTAGTAGTGGGCGTCCGGGTTCGCCCCGTTGGTCCATTGGTCAAGAATGTGGGCGTTCGGAATCTCTTTTTGGAGGCGCTTGGCGACTCCAAAATTCGATTCGGGGCTATCGTGCTCGGCCTCGGTAGGCGTGCGCACGATCTCCGCTCCGAGGGCCTCCATGGTGAGCTGCTTCTCCTTGCTCATCTTCTCGGGGAGGGTGATAATCAGGCGATATCCCTTGACTGCGGCCGCCATCGCAAGGCCGATTCCCGTGTTACCGCTTGTCGCCTCGATGAGGGTGTCGCCGGGCTTGATTCGGCCGCTGCGCTCGGCTTCCTCAACCATTCGCAGGGCGACCCGCTCTTTAACCGAGCCTCCGGGGTTCAGAAATTCGCACTTCGCTAGGATCGTGCAGTCGAATTCGCTGCCAACCTTGTTCAGGCGGACCAGTGGCGTCTCGCCGATCGCCTGCAGGATGTCGCCGAGCACGCCGGTGTGGGAAGACATGGGTTGAGTTTACTTTGGCGGATCAGATGGCTTCGCGGGGAATGGGTGAATGAGTGAATAGGTGAATTGGTGAATTGGTGGCTTTAGGATGCGGGCTGCACGGGGCGTAAAATAGCGCTATGGCCATGGCTGCCGCGCGGGGATGGCGGGCCTTCTGCGTTTACCTGGAGATGATCAAGATCGAGCATTCGATCTTCGCCCTCCCCTTCGCGATGATCGGCATGATGTGGGCGGCCCGTGGCTGGCCGGGAGCATGGAAATTCGGATGGATCGTTGTCGCCATGGTGTCCTGCAGGGCGGCGGCGATGGCGTTCAACCGGATCGCAGATCGGGACATCGACGCGCTCAATTCCCGCACCAAGATGCGAGCGATACCCGCAGGGCTCTTGCAGCTCCGGACCGCCAATCTGCTCTTTTGGGGGAGCTGTCTCATCTTCTTCGGAGCTTCGGCGATGTTGAATTTCTTGTCGCTCGCCCTGGCCCCGGTTGCACTGGGCGTTACGCTGGGATATTCCTTCTGCAAGCGCTTCACCCCGCTTTGCCATTTCATCTTGGGACTTTCTCTGGGCATCGCTCCCAGCGCGGCATGGATCGCGATTAGGGGCCGGCTCGACTGGCCGATTGTGGCGATCACGTTCTCCGTGCTGTTCTGGACATCGGGCTTCGACATCATCTACTCGCTTCAAGACTCCGAGTTCGACCGCGAGCATGGGCTGCGCTCGCTGCCGGAATCTTTGGGCCGGACTCGGGCGCTTGTCGTCAGCCGGGCGTGCCATGTTTTGGCGGTGTGCTTTCTGACAGTTGGCGGCTATTTCGTGGGTGCCGGACCCGTGTATTTTGCCGGCGTCGCCTTCGTGACGGGGCTGCTTATCTATGAGCAGTCCTTGGTGAAAGCCGACGATCTATCGAAGGTGAATGTGGCGTTTTTCACTCTGAACGGCTTCGTTTCGATGGGGCTCTTTCTGTTTGCTCTGGGGGATGTTGTTGCTGGAGCTTGGTAGGTGGCTCGGTTGATAAGACTTATAAGACCTATACGACTTATATGCGAGCCACTCTAAGGGGCAAGGTAAACCCAAGGCGTGAACATCGATCTGCTCAAACGACTGACTGAAGCGCGCGGCGTGCCGGGACAAGAGGACGCGGTGCGCGAAATCGTGCGCGCCGAAATGAAGGACTTGGGCGAGCTGTCGGTGGACCGGATGGGGAGCCTTCATTGCGTTCGGAAAGGGAAAGGAAACAATCCGAAGAAGCTGATGATCGCCGCTCACATGGACGAGATCGGGTTCGTGGTCAAGTTCATCGACAAGGATGGATTCCTCCGGCTGCAGCCGCTCGGCGGCTGGGATCCTCGCCAGATGGCTTCCCAGAGGGTGATCGTCGGAACGCAGGGCGGGCCGAGGAAAGGTCTGCTGGTCTACGGAACGAAGCCCAAACATCTACTTTCGGACGCGGAAGCCAAGGAGGCGATCAAGATCGAATCGTTCTTCGTGGACCTGGGCTTACCCGGCGACGAGGTGCGCAAACTCGTCCGCCTCGGCGATCAAGTCACGATGGACCGCACGTTTGAACAGATCGGCAACCA
>JBBSFL010000033.1:0-16231 GCA_038238735.1 Fimbriimonadales bacterium
CGCGGGTTGGGCGTTGGTGGGGTGGGGGGCCCGAGAGTGTGCGCTAAAGGGCACCCCCCACCGACTTATGGGGAAAAATGGGCGGGGGCCAGGCACCCCCCCCCTGCCCCCCGGCGACCATTTCTAGCTAGGCATGCGATTCGTGGATAGCTTGCGTCCACACCATGGGCAATAGGTGATGCCAACCACCGAGCCGCCGCCGTCATGGATCGGCAACCCAAAGGCCTTTGAAGCTTCAAGATAAACCACCACGGTATCTGGGCAGTCGATCGGACTTGGATGCTCCTCCCATCGCTGCGAAAGCTGCTTACGCATCATTTCGCAACAATGATTCCTAGACATGGCAACCTCGCTCATATAGTCCGTGTGGTCTTCTCAGCGAATGAACGCAAAGGGCATCTCCCTTGCATTACCACTTGGTCTCGACCGTGTAGCGAACCGTCCTCACCTCATTCGCCTTGAGCGCAACGTCGAACTCCATCGTGTTGGCGTCCGCCTTCGTCCACTTGTCGGTCGTCTGTGTGACCTTCCAATCCCCCCAGTGCCGCTCCAGAACCACCACCGTATCGGCGACCTCTTTGCGGTTGCGAAGCTGAATTTCAAAGGTTTCCCGCACGCTGTTCGCGCTGACCCGCTCGAAATTCGTGCGCTTTCGCTCCCCGACGATGTCGAAGCTCTTCCCGACCAGGATCGACAGTTTCTCGTTGCGAGGCGTGTGGCGGATTTGGTCTTCCCCTAGCATCTGGACCGACCCGCTATTGTCTCGCTGGTAAACCTTGAACTTGCCTTGAGGCAACGGCATGCCAAGTCCGTTCTCCTTGGTGTTCATAAACTCGACCCGCACCTGCGGGCTCATCACGCCTGTCCCGACCTGCCCTTCACTCGGATAGAAGGATCCGTAGCCTTGAAGCGAGTCCATGATAAGCCGCTTTACGACTTTAAGATCGTGGCCTTCGAGAAGCGCCAACTGCTTGATCTCCCGATTCCGGATCGTCGCTGGCCGCTGGAGCGTGTAGAGGTGGTATTCGAACAGAGATTGTTCGGCGAATGCATCGGCCGATTTAAGTGCCTCCATCGGCGCCATTCCCCCGCCGCCCATTCCCCTGCCCCCTCGGGGCGCCTGGTTGACCTCGCCTGCAAGCAGTTTCATCTTGGCGTCGCGGAAGGTCGCCCCGGACTGATTGTTAACCGTTACCCAGCCCTGCAGATCAGCAAGATCGTTCGTACCCTGTAGTGTCAGAACATACGCGGCGTCCCACTGGATTCCGTTCGTGATGTAGCTAAGCTCCACCTGATTCGTGCCCGCCCTCTCGGAAATCAAATCCCAAAGCAGTGTGGGCTTGGAAATGAGCCCCTCGGGAACCTCGCGCACTGAGACCTCGCCCACTGGATCGAGCACGATCTGCCCGTCGTCTGTCCGGATCACCATGCCGTTGTAGGTCATGTTCTGATTGCCGTTCTGGTCCGGAACGATCGCCGTTGGTGCGCTCAATAGCACGCCTTCGATCGTGGAAAGCTGGTTCCCGAACGCCCGCGTGAGCCGAATCCGCTTCCCGACCGACTTGTTCAAAATGGCCGCCGTCGAGATGAGATCGAACTGGTAGTTCTGCTCCAGAACCTGCATCCCTTTGGGCGCGGTCAAGCTCCGGAAGCCCACGCTGTCAGGCTGGATCTGCGAGGCCACATCCTCGATGGCGACGGTCTGCCGCCCCTCCTTGAAGTCGATGCTGCGGGTCTCCTTGACAAGCCCAAAGCCTTGGTTGTAGATCGTCACTTCCGTCGCGGATGGATCGGACGCTGGCGCGGCGAGCGCGGCGGACAGAATAGCTGCGAGAAACATTTGGTGAATCCTCCCTTTGTGCAAGAGCGGACGGTTCACTGCCTGCATAGGTTACAGGGCCAGATTCAAAACAACTGCCTAACTGTCAGTTTGTGCAGCAAATATCGCGTTACGATGTTCGCATGCTCTCGCTAATTCCCTTTATCGCCCTCTCTGTCCAAACTCCGACCATGCCCGCGGAAGCTTCTCAGTTCGATTTCTGGGTTGGCGACTGGGCATGCGAAGGACCGTCCTACGCCCCAAACGGTGCGGTCACACAGACGAAAGGCTCTAACAAGATTCGAAAGATTCTGAAGGGCCACGTCGTTCAGGAGCAATTCGAGTCCGCCGGCTTCCACGGCAACAGCATCTCGATCTTCGTGCCGGGCCGCGGTTGGAGGCAGACGTGGGTAGACGACAGCGGCGGATACATACCCCTTGCCGGCTCCTTCGAAGACGGCAAAATGACCCTCCAAACGCTAAGCAACCCCGCCCATCCCGAAAACGTTTCTCGGATGATCTACTTGAACATCACAAAGAACGCATTCGACTGGCGATGGGAGAAGACAAACGACGGTGGCAAAAACTGGCAGCTCCAGTGGCTACTTCACTACACTCGAAAGAAGTGAGCTTAAGCTCGCGCCGGGGTGAATGCCGCCATCGCCGCATCCACGACTGCCGCCTCTGCTTCGCTTAGTTCAACGAGGGGGAGGCGGACATGCCGAGTGTCGAATCCGCGCTTCGCCATCGCATATTTGACCGGCACCGGACTCGGCGCTGAGAACAACGCTTTGAAGACGGGCAGGAGTCTTTGATGGATTCGCCGCGCGGCGGCGGGATCACCGGGGAAGGCCTCGATGAGCCTCCTCATCTCCGCTCCAACCACGTGAGAAACAACGCTCACCAATCCGTATCCGCCCAGGCTCAATATCGGCAGCGTCAATCCATCGTCGCCGGAATAGATTCGAAATCCGTCCGGCGCCTGGGCACAAACGTCACCGATCTGGCCGATCATCCCGCTCGCTTCCTTCACCGCTACGATATTCGGAATCTCGGCGAGCCTCAGCAGCGTTGGAGTTTCAAGATTGATGGATGAACGCGGCTGTATGTTGTACAGCAGCACCGGCAAGCCCGTTTCCCGAGCCGCCGTAGAGAAGTGCGCGTAGAGCCCGGCCTGACCGGGTCGATTGTAATACGGATTCACTAGCATGATTCCGTGTGCGCCGTGCTTCTCTGCTTGCCGGGTCATATGGATCGACTCTGCCGTATCGTATGTGCCGGCTCCGAAGAGCACTGCAGCCCGGTCGCCTACGGTTTCGAGCGCGATATCGAGCAGTCGAAGCTTCTCATCTTCCTTAAGCGTTGGCGACTCGCCGGTGGTCCCATTGATTACGAGCCCGTCATTCTTCTGCTCGTCCACAAGGAAAGCCGCAACCCGTGCCGCCTCCTTGTAATTGACCGACCCGTCATTGTTGAACGGTGTCAACATCGCCGTCAGTAGCCGACCCCAATCCTTCGGGCCAAAGAACGCTCCCATGGACAGAGTTTACTTTGGGAGCGAACGAACTCTGCCGCCCATGCCTGTTTTAGGGCCGACTTGGTACGACGACCTTGTCCGTCTTGGCGCTCTCCAGAGCCGCCAGCCCAATACTGAGAGCCATGAATCCGTCCCAGCCGGAGACGGGCACGGGGGTTCCGTTTCGAACCGCCTCGACGAAGCCCGACAGCTCACGAAAATAGGGATCGCCCAGCGGCGCCATCGGATTCTCGGTAACGGTCGCACCCGCCGTCGCGACGCGCAACGACTGATTTTCTCGGGAGTCATGCTGGATCATCCCCGCGCTTCCGGCGACTTCGAACGTCGTGCGAAAGCCGGCAGGATCCATCCAGGTCGCCTCTACATGACCCACTGCTCCGCTGTCGAAGGTCAAGGTGGTCAGCGCGTAATCGGGACCCTGTCCGGTCTTCGCGCCCACCGATCGGGCATATAGGTGCCTGACCTCGCCAAGAGTCCAGCGCAGCCAATCGAAATCATGAACGGCAAGGTCGATCAAGACGCCGCCTGATCGCGAGTGATCCATGAACCACCCCCCCAATCCAGAAGGCGCCTTCCCGCCCCGGCGAGTCCGAGCGGCTGCGGGCGTCCCAACCTTGCCGTCCGCCACCAACTGATGACCCTTCGCGAAGTCGGGAAAGAAGCGCACCACCTGCCCGGTCATAAGGGGCACTCCAGCCTTGTCGGCGGCTTCCACGATCGCGCGCGCGTCCTCCAGGTTCCCGGCGATAGGCTTTTCCACGAAGACAGCCTTTCCGGCCGCTATCGCCTGAAGACAAAAGGACTTGTGCAAGTCGGTGGGAAGGCAAACGTCGACGATGTCGACAACGCTCAATAGTTCTTGAATGGATGCGCAAGGAATCGCTTGCCAGCGTTCGGCATAAACCTTCGCTCGCTCCGCATCGGGCTCGAAGAAGCGAAGCTCGATATCCGCCATCTTCCGATATTGCCGAGCATGGACATTGCCCATCCCCCCTGCCCCGAGTACGCCGACCGTTCCCATTGGTGACTAGTTTAGCTCCCGGGATGCGGGGGTTGATGGAGTCGATGCAACTGATGGAATTGATGAGCTGATGGAATCGGTCGCCCTTCCGTCGCCTCAATTCCATCAAGCGCTTCATCAATCACTCCCAGATCAACCCGGATATCGAAAATGCCCGGTGACCGTCCATGCGCGAAGCACGTCTTCCTCCGCCGTCATCGATAGGTTGTGGATTACCAAATAGTTGCCGCTCGGCCCGTGGCGGCCCGATAAGACTCCGGTGTGGTCTAGGTTGCTCGGTAGCTTCCAAGTCACCACGTCCCCCGGGCGCCAATCCTTTTCTAAAGGAAGCGAGCGGCCATGGCGTCGAAAGAACGCCGCCAGATTCGGCACGCGGCGATGATCAATGTTTGAATCCAAGCGCGCGATCCGGCGATAGGCTCGGGGCGCACGAGCGGCATCCTCATGCACCAGCCGCTGCAAGTCATAGCCCGCTTGCCGAAAAGCGCGAATTACCACGTCGGTGCACGCTCCGCAGTCGGGCGGCACATCTCCGCCCGGATAACGAATCCGTCGATAGCTCGCATCGTATCGCGCCGGGCTCACAAGCTGCATCCGAGCCCCGTCAGAAATCCGTTGTCCAATGGGATTAGCTGCCAGCAAAACAGGCCATAAAAAGCAAGCGAGGGCCAACCAGGCGCGAGGCATAAAACTAGAATGCCATTTCGGGGTAGCGTCGTTCCCAGAAATGTCCCGCGAACACCATCAAGACATCCGCATCGGCACCCTGGCCTCCTTCAACAAGGGGACCGACTACCTCGCCCAGATCCTTCCCCACGGCTTCGAAAGCTTCGAGCTGAACTGCTGGCAGACTCTCGAAGGCCTCGATCTCACCGAGTTTTCGAAGAAGGTCAACGAGCTGCTCGCGGGGCAGGCCATCGTCTCCTCGCTCGGCTGCTACGGCAACCCGATCCGGGACGAAGCCACTCGGAACGAATTCAAGACCATCATCGAAAGCGCCAAGCTCTTTGGTGCGAACGTAGTCTGTGGCTTTACGGGTTGCCTCGAGGATCGAAGTGTCGCCGACAACATGCCCGAATTCAAAAAGGTTTGGTCCGAGCTCGCGAAGCTCGCCGACGACAACGGCGTCAAGATCGCCTTCGAGAACTGCGACATGGGAGGTAATTGGGCCAAGCCCGCTTGGAACCTAGCTCACGCTCCTCGGGCTTGGGAGATGATGTTCGACGCCGTGCCCGGCGACACCATCGGCCTTGAGTGGGAGCCGTGCCATCAGATGTACTCCCTGGTCGACCCGATCCCCCAGCTCCGTAAATACGTCGACCGCGTATATCACGTCCACGGAAAGGATGCGACGATCAACTGGGACATCATCAAGACCCACGGCATCCGCAGCGACCAGCCCCTCGTCTACCACCGCACGCCCGGCTTCGGCGACTCGAACTGGTCGGACATCATCACGATCCTCCGCCTCGGCGGGTTCACAGGTGCGATCGACATTGAAGGCTGGCACGACCCGATCTACAAGGACGAGCTAGAAATGACCGGCCAAGTCCACGGCCTCAACTACCTGAAAACGTGCCGGGGCGGCCCCTTCGTCGCGAATCCTAAGTGATCGTCCGCTCAGACAAGTTCGGTCCCCCGAGGGGGGTTGGGGAGGGTCCGCCTGCTGACCATCCCGGTTTCCACCAAAGGCTAAGCGGAGCCGAAAAGACAAGGTCGCCCCAAACAGCCCCTACGAACTCTTCGGGACAGCCGAACGCTCCGGCGCGACCCTGATCGGCGGCACGACTTCGTCGCGCTTCGACATGTACATACAACCCCGGACCAGCCCAAACGCCATGCTTCCAATCAGAAACCACCAGTAAATCGCAAACGGCCCCGCTCGAATGGCGCGCGAAAGGCTCATTTTCGCGTCCCCTGCGATCGCGCGGGGCGATATCGGGATCTTATTGCGGGCGCAGTCCCGGCACCGGGGTCCAGCCGGACCGATGACCACGCATCGGTGGCACAGATACCGCCCGCACCGCCCGCAGCTCAGTGCAGTCGGCTCGTGCTTGTGACGGTAGCAAAAGGTCTGATCCTCGGCGGCCGTGGGTTTCGGCAGCGCATACTGCGCAAACTCCATCCCGCACCGCCCACAAAACGCGTTTCCGTCCTCGTTCACTTTCCCGCAGCGCGGACAAGTCACCACGCCGGGAAGGATACACAAAGCTGACGGAATCAATGGAACGAGGGGCTCCAAAGAGAGCCGAAGGGATTAAGGAGAACCGATCACGCCATCGGCCATCCGCATGTTTGGGCATTTCGGTTTGGCGTCTGAATTCCATTCCATCAGTTCCATCACCCAGCTCCCCATCACTCGAGAAGGAGCCCACGGTATCCTAAGCTTCGCATGAAGCTCCACGAATACCAGTCGAAAGACGTCCTCGCCAAGTACGGCATCCCTGTTCCCCGAGGCGAGGTGACGAGCAATGCGACGGAAGCGAAATCGATCGCCGAACGGCTCGGCGGCAAGGTCGTGGTGAAGGCCCAAGTCCTGATGGGAGGCCGCGGCAAGGCTGGCGGCGTTAAGCTCTTTGAGTCCGCGGACGATGCAGCAACCTTCGCCAAGGACCTCATCGGTAAGAAACTGATCAGCATCCAGAATCCGGCCGGAATGGTCGTCGAAAAGATCCTCGTCGCTGAAACAGTCGATATTGCGAAGGAGTTTTACGTGGCCGTCCTCTTAGATCGGGCCACCCAGAAGAACTTGGTTATGATCAGTGCCGAGGGCGGCATGGAGATCGAGCAGGTAGCCGAGGAGAATCCGGACGGGATCGTTCGACTCCAAGTCGATCCGGCCTGGGGAGCCCACGACTTCGAGCTCCGCGCCGCCGTTCGCTCCGCGAAAATTCCCCGCGAGGCCCAAGGGCAGATGGTCGCGATGATCAAGAAGCTCGTGAAGGCCTACATCGAGGAGGATGCGGAGATGATCGAGATCAATCCCTGCGCTCTGACGCCCGACGGCAAGCTCATCGCCGCCGACGCGAAAGTCTCGATCGACGAGAACGCCCTCTTCCGCCATCGTGAGTTCGCGGACACCCAAAGCGACTCCGCCGAAGACCGCATCGAAGCCGAAGCGGCCAAGCGCGGCATCGCCTACGTTCGCCTTGGGGGAGAGGTAGGAATCATGGGCAACGGAGCCGGCCTAGTCATGTGCTCGCTCGACGAAGTCGCCGCGGCCGGTGGCAAAGCCGCGAACTTCATGGACGTGGGAGGCGGAGCCCAAGCCGAGCGCGTCAAGAGCTGCGTGGAACTCGTCCTCATGGACCCCAACGTGAAAGGCCTAATGATCAACATCTTCGGCGGCATCACTCGGGGCGAGGAAGTGGCAAAGGGAATCTTGTCCGCCTTCGAACAGCTCGACGTCCGAGTCCCCGTCGTTGCCCGAATCGAGGGAACCGGCGCCGCGGAGGGCCTCGCCCTCCTAGCCGGAACCAACATCGTCCCAGCGGCAACTATGCAAGAGGCCGCCCAGAAGATCGTGGCCCTCACTCGCTAGCATCGTCTCTTACTCCTTGAGAGGGGACAGGCGACTCTTGCATATCCCGAGAAGCGCCAACAGCCACAAGATCGCGCATAACGCATGGACGCGTTTAGCTGGGAGAAGAGCGCTAGCGGGGCAGATTTGGGTCCGGCTGGGCGTTCTTCCAGAGGGATTCCAAATCGTAGAACTGGCGCTGCTCTTCCCGCATGACGTGCAAAATCACGTCCCCGTAATCCTGAAGAATCCAGCCGCTGTTGCCGCCTTCGGTTCGAATTGGCTTCTCCTTGGCGTCCCGCAGTCGTTCCGCCACGCGGTCGGCGATTGAGTCGACGTGGCGGTCGCTGTTACCACTGCAAACCACGAAGTAGTCCGCAATGGACGTCTTTTCGCCCACGTCCAACGTTTCGATCTGTTCGGCCTTCGCCTCGTCGGCTGTTTCCACGATCATGTCGAGCTTTTCTTTTGCTGTCATCTAGTTTGGGTAGAGCTTTTGCTCCCGGATATATTTTATGACTTCCGGAGCAAGCCATTGGGTCGGTACCTGGTTTCGGGCGACCAGAGCGCGAATCGTGGTAGCGGAAGCTTCGACCGACTTCATCGGGATGAGATCGACCCGCTGACGATACTCATTGGGGAGCCGGCCCATCACATCGCTTTCAGTAAGCGGCGTTCGCAGCGCCACTGCCAGGCGGCACAGACGGATGAGTCGTTCGGGCTGCTTCCATTTTGGCAGGTCTCTGAGAGCATCTGCTCCGAGGATAAACCAATACTCGCCAGGTTGGGCAAACGATAGCTCAGAGAGCGTGTCCACGGCGTAGCTTGGCCCGCCCCGAGTGATCTCCAGGTCGCTGTAGGCCAGACCTTCATGTCCTTCCACGGTCCGTCGGACCATCTCCAGTCGCTGCTTCGGATGCGTCTGCTCACCTCGCTTATTCGGATTGCGAGCCGCGGGCATGAAGATCACCTCGTCGAGCCCTAGATGCTCACGAGCGGCCTTGGCGAGGGCTACGTGCCCGGCATGGGGCGGGTCGAACGTCCCTCCGAGGATGCCGACCTTCAAAGCTTCGCCTTTAGAGCTCATCGGTGAAGGAGAATTCATAGTTTCCAATTCGCACGGTGTCGCCTTCCGCCGCGCCCGCGACACGTAGCTTGTCGATGACCCCGATTCGCTGAAGCCGGCGATGAAGATAGCGCACGCCCTCGTCGTTCTTCATTTCGGTCATCTCGACCATCCGAATGATCCGCTTACCCGTCACCTCGAAGCCATCTCCCTTGGGCACCACGTCCCACGAAATATCCGCCCCTGCGTGAAGCGCCGGCATAAGAACGGGAATGTCTTCCTTCGGCAAGGTCGCCTCGAGAATCTGGGTCAACTCGAAGAGCAAAGGCTCCAGACCCTGGCCCGTAACGGCAGAAATCGGAAACAACTGCGGTCCAAGCTTTTCGAAGCGCTGACGCAGCGCGTCGAAGTCGCCCGATGGCAAAGTGTCAATCTTGCTGAGAGCAATGAGGCGAGGACGCTGCCAAATCTCTTCGGAATACTTCTTAAGCTCACTCTCGATCAGATGGTAGTTCTCGATCGGGTCCGATTCGTCGGCAGGCAACACTTCCACCACGTGGACGAGCACGCGATTCCGTTCCACATGCTTCAGGAACTGATGCCCCAGACCAATCCCCTCGCTCGCGCCTTCGATAAGCCCCGGCATATCCGCGACGACAAATGAAGTTTCGTGAAAGCTAACCACTCCCAAATTCGGCACGATTGTGGTGAACGGATAATCAGCGATCTTGGGCCGCGCCGCGCTGATCCGGCTGATCAACGTGCTCTTGCCCGCATTGGGCAGCCCGACCAACCCAACATCGGCGAGAAGCTTCAGCTCTAAGCGACAATTCAACGTCTCGCCCGGCGCCCCCTTCTGGGCGAAATTCGGAGCTTGCCGAACGGAGGATGCGTAGTGCTGATTCCCCTTACCGCCCTTCCCGCCGCGACAGACGATGTACTTCATCCCGTTGACGTTGAGGTCGATGAGTAGGTCGTCTGTGTCCGTATCCGTCACGATCGTTCCCACCGGGACCTTGACGATAATGTCCCGCCCATTGCGGCCTCGCTTATTTCCATGGGCGTGCTCCCCGCTATCGGCTTCGTATTTGGGCTGTAGCTTGAAGTCGTAAAGTGTGCGCTTCCCGCGATCCGCGACCAGGATCACGTCGCCGCCTTTGCCGCCATCGGCGCCATTGGGA
Organism: Fimbriimonadales bacterium; assembly: GCA_038238735.1. GTDB lineage: Bacteria > Armatimonadota > Fimbriimonadia > Fimbriimonadales > Fimbriimonadaceae > JAFDWR01. The sequence continues at coordinate 10,145 of JBBSFL010000033.1, forward strand.
CCGCCGAGCGGCACGAACTTCTCGCGATGCATGCTGACCGCACCACTCCCGCCCCGTCCGGAGCTGAGAGTCACGGTCGCTTCATCGAGAAACATAACCTCAGGGTACCGCCTGGACCAATTTTGAACTTGTCCCCTCCCGTTAGGTCTTTCGGCGCCCCGTTTCAGGCCGTTTTGATAAGATGCGCTTAGTGATGAAACGGATTGTAGTTTTAGCCATTGCGGCGACCAGCCTCTGCGGTTGCGGCAATATCTTGCACGGAGTTCTCGGCCCGGATTTCAAAGGATCAGGCAGGTTAAAAACCGAGACCCGAAACGTCTCGGAATTTCATAAGATCGTAATCGGAGGATCGACCGAAGCCGAAGTGCGCGTGGGGCCGAAGGCGTCCCTGGAGATCACAGCGGACGACAACCTTCTCTCCCACATCAGAACCCGAGTGGAGGACGGCGCTCTCGTGATCGATCATGAAGGTTCGTTCTCCTCCGAGCACCAGACTCGAGCCGTCATCACCGTTCCCTCTCTCACGGCGATCGAAATAAGCGGGGCTGGCCAAATCAACGTTAAGGACGTCCACTCGAAGGAACTGAGCGTCGAGCTGTCCGGCGCGTCCAGAATCACCGCCACCGGTACCGCCGATGAGATCAACCTTTCAGCGAGCGGCGCCTCGAAGGCGGACTTTTCCTCGTTGTCCGCCAAGAAGGCGACCGTCGATGGTACCGGCGCTTCCAAGCTGACCGTGAACGCCTCCGGCGAAATATCCGGCGATCTCTCCGGTGCGAGCCATCTCCGCTACTCCGGGCATCCGCAAGTCCATGTGGACACGTCGGGCGCGTCGAGCGTCGGCGGCGGCTAATCGCTGATTAGGCAAGCACGCCGGAAAGGCCCCATCGGTGAGCTACCGTCGCCCTCACCGGCACCGCTTCGCCTTTAAGAGCGGGGTCGCCTGGGAAATGCAGCATTCGAAACTCGCGGCTATAACCCTGAAGGAGACCTGGGTTCTTCGACGAAACGCCTTCCACCAAAACCTCGAACGTCAGGCCCACCAGTCCGGCATTGATTTCGTCGGTGATCGAATTCTGGAGGGACATCAGTCGCGCCAATCGCTCCATCTTCAGAGGCTGAGGAACCTGCTCCATCTCCGCAGCCGGCGTTCCGGGCCTTGTCGAGTAATGGAACATGTACGCGCCGTCGAAGCGCACCCGCCGCATCGCCTCCATCGTCCCTTCGAACTCCTCATCCGTCTCGCCAGGAAACCCTACGATGATGTCTGTCGTCAGCCCAATCCCCGGCACCTTCGCCCGAAGCTCATCCACGATGGCGCAAAAACTCTCGACCGTGTACAGCCGCTTCATCCGACGGAGCAAATTGTCGTGGCCCGCTTGAAGCGGCATGTGGCAGTGCTCCATGACCGCGGGACAGTCGCGAATCGTCTCGATCAGCTTGGTCTTGAAATCTCTTGGATAAGGCGACGTGTAGCGAATTCGCTTTAACCCCGGAATATCGGAAAGTCTCCAAAGCAGGTCGCCAAACGGCACCTTCCCTTCCGGCATGTTTTTGCCGTAGGAATTGACGGTTTGTCCTAGCAGGGTGACCTCGCGAGTCCCATTCGCGACCAACTGCTCGACCTCGTCGCAAATGTCGACGGTCGGGCGGCTCCGCTCGCGGCCGCGAGTCGTCGGCACGATGCAAAACGTGCAGAACTTGTCGCACCCATATTGGATCGGCACAAAGGCCTTCAGCTTGCCCTCCCGCCGAACTTCCCGGCGAGGCATCGACTCCACTACCCAGCCCTTCCTCTCCGGAAGGTCGAGCCGCTTTTGAAATCGGCGGTTCTGGAGAGCCTCTTCGACCAAGCTCGGAATCTGAGAAACCTGGCCCGTGCCGATTACAAAGTCCACATGGGGCGCTCGTCGCTTGATCTCGTCCGCACGAAGTTGCGCCATGCAACCGCAGACACCCAACACGACGTCGGGCTTGTTCTTCTTCAGCGGAATCAGCTCGCCGAGCATGGAGAACGCCTTGTCCTCCGGCTTCTTACGAACCGAGCAGGTGTTCAGCAGGATGACCTGCGCTTCCATCATAGATGCAGATCGCTCGAAGCCGATTCCCTCCAGATAGAGCCCCATCTGCTCCGAGTCCTCCTCGTTCATCTGGCAGCCCCACGTCTGAACGAAATACGTTCCGCGCTTGACCTTGGGGCGGGCAGCCTGAAGCTGTAGAGTGGCGGCCATGGGATACGGAAGTCTACCAGTCAAGATGGGCGCTCCAATGCCGCCCTTAATCGATCAGCCCGGGAACCTAACCCGCGCCCAAGGCGTTCCTGCCACGTATACTCTCCACCGATGAACGCACGCCTCTTGACTCGTATTGCGCTGATCTTATCTTACGGAGGCATATTTGTCTCCGGAGTCTTGGCAATCGCGCACATCATCGGCCGTGAGGTTCCCTGTGGAGCCAGCGGAGGCTGCAGCGCGGTAGCCGCCGACGCAAGCTCGCGGTTGCTGCTTGGCATCGACAATGCATACCTCGGCCTCGCCGCCTACGTGATTCTTTCCGTCTTGGCGGCTCTGCGGTTAACCTCCCCGGATTCTTTCAAAGCCAATCTCGGAATCGCCTACGCGATAAGCGCTATCGGCACCCTATTCAGCGGCTACTTGACCTATTTAGAGATATTCCAAATCCACGCGATCTGCATTTGGTGTGTCGCCAGCGCAATCATTATCACCCTGCTGCTCTTCGTGCAAGCGGCTGAATTCCAGAAGCGGTCTACCGAGTTGACGCCAGACCCCGCTCCGTCCAGGGGCCGGCTCGACTTTGGCCTTCTGCTGGGTGGCATGCTCGTCACCGCCCTGGCCATGGGCGGCACGGCGATGAGTCTGGGACAGCGCGTAAAGATCACCAAGGCTCCTATCCAGCCAGGCAAGTTCCACCAATTCCCGCTCGTCCCTCAAAACGCGAATATAGAGGGCCGCGTTGATGCGCCAATCACCATCGTCGAATTCGCCGATCTGCAATGTCCGGTATGCCGGAGTTCTTTCCCAAAGGTGCTGGATATCATGTCCCATTCAAACGGGAAAATCAGAGTTGTATTTCGACATTTCCCGATCGAGCAAGAGCATCCCCTCGCCCTGCCCGCCGCCGCCATCGCTGAATACGCTGGCACCAAGGGGCGCTTCTTCGAGTTCGTCAAGGCGCTATATGCCAAGGAGCTGGAAGACATTAAAGGTCCTGAGGACCTCCTCAAGGTTGCGGAATCGGTCGGCCTGGACACGAACGATGCCCAAAAACAGGTTACCGATGATAAGAGTGAAGCCTTTAAGCGCGTCTCGCGGGACGTCCAAGCGGCAGGCGTCTACGGACTCCTCGCCACCCCAACTTTCTTCATCTTCACTACCGGAAATGAGGACAAGCCCGACGTCGTTCTCTCCTCGGAAATCGAAGACCTACTGAAGACTCCCCCTTATGCGCGGGTCCTTTCCAATGCCGGACCCTAGGCGAGGCACCGTTCTGGTCGCCATGTCGGGCGGCGTGGATTCGTCGGTGGCCGCCGCCCTCATGGTACGCCAAGGCTACGACGTGATCGGCCTCACGATGCAGATCTGGCAGGAAAGCCAGACCGATCCGCGCCATGCCGGATGCTGCTCCCTCGGGGCGGTCGAGGACGCCCGCCGGGTTGCCAAGCAACTCGATATCCCGCACTACGTCATGAACTTTCGCGAGGAGTTCCGCGAGACCGTGATCCAGAACTTCGTGGATGAATACGCCGCCGGCAGAACCCCCAATCCATGCGTCCAGTGCAACCGCCACGTCAAGTTCGAAATCCTGATGCAGAAGATGCGGGAATTAGGCTGTGAGAAGCTCGTCACCGGTCACTACGCGCGGGTTCGCCCCCCGTCTCCCGGCGAAAATCGGTGGCGCCTTCTCAAGGCGCGAGGGTTGGAAAAAGACCAGAGCTACGTGCTCTACATGCTCTCCCAAGAGCGACTCGCGTCGACGCTGTTTCCGATGGGCGAATTAGAGTCGAAATCCGAAGGACGTGCACTCGCCCGCGAATTCGGCCTAGCCGTGGCGGACAAGCCGGACAGCCAAGAAATCTGCTTCGTCAGCGAGGCGGGCGGTTACAAGGAGTTCCTCCGCAAGATGAGGCCTGGAACCCAGAGCGAAGGCGATATAGTCGATGCTGACGGTTGCACTTTGGGCCGTCACGATGGTGTTGTGGATTTCACTGTCGGTCAAAGACGCGGCATTGGCGTGTCCGCGAAATCAGGCCGTCCCCTCTACGTTCTCGAGTTGAGGCCGAAAGACAGGCAGGTTGTCGTTGGCGAGGTCGAGGATCTCATGATGCACGAGGTACCGCTCCGTGACATGCATTGGTGCGAAGGAAACGAGCCCACGCAACCGGCCAAGGTAAACGCAAAGATTCGATACAACATGCTCGCCCTTCCCGCTGTTCTCTATGGAGGCGAGTCGCCAAGACTTATTTTTGACGAGCCCGTTCGAGCCGTGACCCCGGGCCAAATCGCCGTCGCATACCAGGACGACCTCGTGTTCGCGGGCGGCGTGATCGGCTCGCCTAGCAATGGACTCCTCCCCATTTCGACCTAGTCCTATCGGCCCAGCCGCAACCCGCGGCGAATGAAAACCGTTGTTCCGTATACTGAGCGCAAAGCGCGGAGGAAAGCAGCAACCTAATGAGCATCTTCGACAAGATCAAAGGCGAATTCATCGACATCATCCAGTGGACGGAGGACTCTCCGAACACGATGGTCTATCGCTTCGAGCGATACGGCAACCAGATCAAGAACGGCGCCCAACTGACCGTTCGCGAGTCGCAAGTCGCCGTATTCGTCAACGAGGGCCAAATCGCCGATGTCTTCACGCCCGGCATGTACACCCTCTCGACGGAGAACATGCCCCTCATGTCGACCCTAAAGGGTTGGAAGTACGGCTTCAACTCGCCGTTCGTCGCCGAAGTCTATTTCGTCTCGACGAAGCGATTCACCGACCTCAAGTGGGGCACGATGAATCCGATCATGATGCGCGACGCCGACTTCGGCATCGTTCGCGTGCGCGCTTTCGGCTCCTACGTAATCCAAGTCAGCGACGCGGCCAAATTCCTCAAGACGGTCGTGGGCACGAGCGGTGAATTTAGCTCTGACGGGATCAGCACCCAGATCCGCAACATCATCGTGTCGCGTTTCAGCGACGTCATCGGGCAAGCTAAAATCCCCGTCCTCGATCTCGCCGGCAAATATCAGGACATGGGCGGATTCCTCACGGAGAAGGTCGGGCCGTCCGTCGAAGAGTACGGCATCCAGCTCGTCACGATGCTCATCGAGAACATCTCCCTGCCGCCCGAGGTGGAAGAGGCCATCGACAAGCGATCGAGCATGGGAGCGGTCGGCAATCTGGACAACTACATGAAATTCCAGGCCGCCAACTCCCTCGAGAACGGCGGCGGCATGAGCGACGCGATGGGCGCAGGGCTCGGCTTTGCCATGGCCGGCCAGTTTGCGAACAACATGCAGCAGCAACCAGCGCAGGGCGGCGGGGCGACTCCTCCCCCTGTTCCCCAAGAGGCGGCCTTCCACGCAGCGGTCAACGGAGCCCAAATCGGCCCCTTCCCCGCTTCGCAGCTCGCCGCGAACGGCGTGACCGCAGACACCCTCGTCTGGAAGGCGGGCATGGCGACGTGGACAAAGGCTGGAGACGTTCCGGAGCTTTCATCCGTCTTTTCCAACGTGCCGCCGCCCCTGCCTACGTAGTTCGGAATTTAGAGTTTGGAAATTTGGAGTCTCGGTTGGCAGACCTACGATTCCTCTGCTAGACCCGTCCCAAGAACTTGGAGCAGGGTTCCAAATTCCAAATTCCAAATTCAAAATTCCAAACTCCAAATCCGAAATGTCCGCTCCTCCCGCAGTCGCCACCCAAAGCAAGCGCTTTCCGTGCAAGCAATGCGGCGCCCAGCTCCAATTCGAGCCGGGCGCCGATGCATTGAAGTGCCCGTATTGCGGCTTCCTCAACGAGATTCCGCAGTCGGCGGAGCAAATCGAAGAGCTGGACTTCCACCAGTACCTCGAGATAGCC
>JBBSFL010000034.1:0-16225 GCA_038238735.1 Fimbriimonadales bacterium
CTTACTGATCTCGTGGAGGTGCGACATCAGCCGAGCTTCGTCCAAAGCTGGAGGCAAGTCCAAAGCTCCAGGGGCGACTCGCAAGTCTGCCGGTATTTCGCGAAACAGCTCTTCGATGGTAGCGGCGCCGATCGTAGCGAGCATTTCGCGGCGATCTTCTTCGGTGTGGGGAATATAGGGCATTCAGTTTGAACTTTAGCTGCTGATCGCCACGTATTCACTTTGGCTTAGAAGTGAACTTGTGGAAGAAGGATCGGACACTTGAATCTTGACGAGGTAGCCCTTGCCGTACGGGTCGCTATTCATCAGCTCGCTCTGGGCGCCCAGGGCCGGATTGACTTCCACCACGGTGCCGCTCACCGGCGCGTAAATGTCGCTCACCGTCTTCACCGATTCGACGCTGCCGAACGTGTCGCCCGAACTCAAAGCACGGCCCACCGTCGGAAGATCGACGTACACGATGTCGCCAAGCTCCGACTGAGCGAAGTCCGTAATCCCAATCGTCGCAATATCGCCATCGAGGCGAACCCATTCGTGCGTTTTCGTGTATTTCAGATCATCCGGTGCGGTAGACATTCTTCGAAATCTCCTGGAACGGTGGTTGAGTTCAGTTTACCGAACGGCATGAAACGAGCGAGGGGGCCGATATAAGCCCCAAAAAGACAGATTTCAGGGCACTGAACAAGATGGATCTAACGAACCTCATGTCGATGCCTAAGCGGAGGGAAGAGAAGCTGCCGCTGCCGGAGCGCATCGACTTCGAGCCCACCGGCATGCGGGTGCAGACTTTGCACTCCACCGCCTGCACCCTCTTCGCCGCCATCGGCTACATCTTCACGACCGAGGACGATGTCGTCACCGCCGAAGAAGTCTCGAACATCGTCGGCTTCTCGCGCTATCACCTCAGCCGGATGTTCCAGGCCTTCTTCCAAGAGTCGCCTCGTCAACTGATCGTCCGCACACGGGTGGAACGAGCTGCCGTGAAGCTCATCAAGACCCCCGCCTCCGTCTCGTCTATCGCCTCCGAGGAAGGCTACGCGAACGCCGAATCCTTCACCCGCGCCTTCCGAACCGAGTACGGCCTCACCCCGCGAGACTTTCGCAAATCCGGCCGAGACTGGCGACTGCCCTGTCCCAGCAATCTTCACTGGCACGCCAACCTTGAGCGACTACCCCTGATCGACGGCGGCCCAATCGACGTAGAGGTCGCCCTCATGCCGGCCCAACGATTCGCAGCCTACCGATTCGTCGGAGCGTACGACAACACATCCACCGGGTGGGAAAAGCTGGCCCAAAAGCTCCCAAGCCGCCCCTGGGAACGACCCGGAACAAGGATCGTTACGATTTATCACGACGACTGGCTGCGAAGGCCCGACGCCCGGCAACGCGCCGATCTCGGCTTCTCAGTCCCCTCGGATGCTCGCCTCCCGAACGGTCTTCACGAGCTAATCCTTCCGAGGGGCCTCTACATCGCCACGCGACAGTTCCTCACCCGCGCCGAAAACCCCGACATCTGGGTCCAGCTAACCGGCCGCTGGCTCCCGCGCCGAGGAACTCGCCCTGTCAACATCCCCGCCATATCTGAGCACGAATGGTGGCCGCTTGCCTCCAACGACGTCCCGCGTAAGGCATACCTCGGGCTCGACGTCCAACTCCCGCCGCCTTGGGAAATCTCCGAGCAAGGCTGAAGACCAGTCAAACTGGGGAAATGCGGATCGGGGTGTTCGATTCAGGACTCGGCGGCCTCGCGATCGCGCGCGCCATCATGGCCCGCCTGCCGCAATACGACTACCTCTATCTTGGCGACACCAAGCGTGTACCCTACGGCAACCGATCGCAGGCCACAATCCACCAATTCACCGCGGAAGCCCTCAACTTCCTGTTCCAGAACAACTGCCACCTCGTCATCCTCGCGTGCAACACTGCCTCCGCCGAGGCCCTCCGAAAAAGCCAGCAGGAGTACCTCCCCAAGCACAATCCGGACCGCCGTGTCCTCGGAGTCGTCATCCCGGGAGCCGAAGCCGCCACCGAAAACAATGCCAAACGAATCGGAGTCCTCGCCACATCCAGCACAGTAGAGAGCGGCGCCTACAAGCGCGAAATCCTAACCCGTGATCCCGCCGCGACGGTCTTCCAAGTCGCCGCCCCCCTCCTCGTCCCCCTCATCGAAAACGAAGGACTCAAATACATCGAGCCCGTCCTAGACGACTACCTTGCCCAACTGGAAGATCGCTTGGACTCCCTCATCCTCGGCTGCACTCACTATTGCCTCATAAAAGATCTCGTCCGAGCCCGAACAACAGCCCAAGTCATCTCCCAAGACGAGATCATCCCCGAAAAGCTCGCCGACTACCTCCGCCGCCACCCCGAGCACGAAACGAAACTTGGACGAACCGGCGAGCGCCGCTACTGCGTAACCGACTCCACCAGCGCCTACTCCCGCTTCGCCGAAAGTCTGGCCGGCCAGCCGCTGTCCCTCGAGGTCGTCGAGCTGTGACCAACCTTTCGGAGATCCAAATCTCCGCGGACGCCCTCCGCCACAATCTAGACTCCCTGAAAATTCTCGTGCCACCGGGGGCCAAGGTTGCCGCCGTCGTCAAAGGCAACGCCTACGGCCACGGCCTCCGCGAGATCGTCGGACTCCTCGACGGCCACGTCGACTATTTCCAGGTCGACGACATCGACGAGCTGCGGGCCCTCCGCGCTATTACAAAAACCCCCGCCCTCGTCCTCGGCTACATCCCCCGATCCCAGGTTAAAGAAGCCATAGAACTCGAAGCCGAGCTCGCCCTCTACGACCTAGACCGCCTCCCCGAGATGGCCGGAGCAAGAGTCCATCTCAAGATCGACGCCCTCCTCGGCCGGCAAGGCATCCTCCCCAATCAAGTCGATTCCGTTCTCGCCGCTCTTCAAAAACACTCAAGCATCGAGCTGACGGGAGTCTACGGCCACTACGCGAACATCGAAGACACCACCGACCTCACCCACGCCCTTGCCCAAAAAGAAACCTTCGACGGCGCGTTCGAGCGAGTCAACGGAGTCTTCCCAAATGCAGCCCGGCATCTCTCCGCCACCTCGGGACTCCTAACCATGGAACCCGACGGAAACTGTCTCATCCGGCTGGGGATCGGCCTCTACGGCCTCTACCCCTCCGGCCCCCTCGCCCGCACCCACGCGAGCCTAAACCTCTGTCCCGTGATGCGCTGGGTCAGCCACGTCGCCCAAGTCAAAACCCTACCCGCTCACCATCCCGTTGGCTACGGACTCACCTACATCACCCCCCGAGAAACGAAAATCGGAATTGTCCCCCAAGGGTACGCCGACGGCTACGATCGTGGTCTTTCCAATTGTGGCGAGGTCCTGGTCGCGGGCCAGCGCTGCCCCGTCCTCGGCCGGGTCGCCATGAACATGTTCGCGATCGACCTAACCCCCGCCCCCGCGGCCCGAGCCGAAGATGAAGTGGTACTCCTAGGAGACCAAGGCGACCATCGAATAACCGCCGAAGAAATCGCCGCCCGAATCCAAACCATAAACTACGAAATTCCCACCCGCGTCTCCTCCTCGCTACCAAGAACGGTGAAGTAGAGGCGACGGCGTCGGACCAACCAATGGCAGGCCCATTTTGAAGTGTCGTTCCGACCGAGGCCGGCCCCGTCGCTTTAGGTGCAACTCTCCGATGTATGGCGGCGAAATGGAGGAACCTGAGGGGTAAACGCCACCTGTTCGCCTACCCAATTCAAGCTTTGAGTACTGGCCGTAAGAGCAAGCGAACATCAAGCCGCACTCTCAAGGATCGCCCACTAAGACCTCCGCGTTGTGACTTAGAGTCAAGCAATGGATTCAAACCCACCGCTCACGAAGTTCAATATCAAATACCCGAAACTCAATACCGAGCCCCGGAACCCCCAACACCCTAGCCCCGATCCCCCCGATCAATCCCCCAAGCTCCTCACAAGCCTCTCCAACGGAAAAGGCGGCCGACTAAGGGGCCGGACGGCCAGCGACATGAGCAGCATCTCATGATCGTCCGCGGCGATGCGGTTCGACGATAGCCCCCCGCACCGGCGGCAGCGGTGGATGATCGCCCACTCGCCGCCCTTCCGCACCCATACCGTGATCGGGTCCATCACGCCGCCGCAATCGGCTTCCCGATCGCCTGGCTCGATGTCCAGATGCACGCTGTGCAGACAATTCGGACAGTGGTTTCGATGCTCGGTTCCCGCCCCCGTGCAAACGATCGACATCCCGCACTCGCGGCAAGTGAAAGTGTCCTTACGATGATTTCCCCGACGCTCGGGTTCTTTTTTTGAACTCAAATAGCTAGCTCTGCTTCCTCGGGCAACCGCCCAATTGGCCCTCGCGGGCAGCAACGAAAGGCGCCTAGCGCGAATCGCGGGAGCAGAAGGCGTGATTCAGCCCCCTAAGGGCGGAAATGAGTCAGGAAGAGCTCGGGCGATTATCGCGCCAAGGGCGCGGCGACGGGAGCAGTGGGTTTCGTGGTCATATAGTTCTCCTTGTCGTCGGCAAAGCCGCTCGATCACAAGTATAACACGGTTTTGGAGGGTAACAGGTAATCCTTCACCGCCCTCCGGCGAATCGGAAACCGCCTCCCCCCACACGTGGCACGCGTCTCCACCGTTGCCTGCAAAGCCGTAAGTCGTCACACGGAACAGCTGTAGACTGGAAGAACCTAGCCATATCCCTGCCATCCCTCTTCTTCGTTTTGGGGCTGTGACTCGGTGAAGCTAGCGACAAACGGCCAACCAAAAAGGCCAGAAATAAACGCAATACTTCGTCGTTTGGCGAACAAGGTCAGTCCTTAACATTAAGGGGAAGGCTGGAGGGCCAAATGTTTGTTCGCTCATCGCGGCTTATCGCCGTTGGATTCGTCGTCGCGGGCGCCAGTGCCGTGCGCGCTATGGTCATTAACCCGACCTATGACGCCGGCATCACGGGCAACTCTGCGATCAAGAACACCCTAGATTCGGTGGTTGCTTTTTACAATGCAGCGTTCACCGACAACATTACGATCGACATCAGCTTCAACACGATCAGGACCGCGGGGATTCTCGGTAACAGCTCCGCCGCGATCGGAGTGACCAGCTACTCGAACATCCACAACGCGCTCATCGCCGATGCGACCTCCGCCGACGACGTAGCCGCGATCGCCCAGATTGCCGCGAGCCCCTACAGCGAAGGAAACATGCTCGCGACGAAGGCCAATTTCCGCGCGCTGGGACTCAGCGTCGCCAATTTCACGAGTCCGGACTGCACCATCGGGCTGAACACGGCCAACTGCTTTTCGGGCACGCAAGCCCGTTGCCAATAAGTACGACCTCTACTCGATCGTCTGCCATGAGCTCGATGAAGCACTTGGAACAGACTCTGGGATAGGCGGCAACACGGCGGCAGTGGCGGATATCTTCCGGTACACGGCTGCCGGCGGCTCCGCGACGGTCCAAGGCCATAAGCCGAGGTTCGATTGGGCTCGCATCCGCGTCCCTACACTGGGTGAAAGCGTATGCCGGGTCTCGGCTTCTTCTAATCTGCAGCGGCCTCGCGCTGCTGGCGGCTGGATTGGCAGTCCTCGGATTCGGCCACTTGGCGGCCATTCCGAGCGCGGCGGTCGTTTGCCTCTTTGCTGGAGCAGCCTTCCTATTCGTGGGCGCGCGGGCACAAGCAGAGTTGGGGGCGTCTCAATATGCACTGAGCCGAGCCGAAGGGGAGAGCCGTTTGTTGCAGAACCAGCTCGACCAGCAGAGGCGGAGCATCGACACTTTGGCTGACGGCCTCGACGTAGCGATCTTTCTCTGCGACCTGCGAGGGTCGGTCCAGTACGCGAACCGGCGTGCCGTGGAAATGTTCCGGTTCGACAATCCAATCGGACGCTCCGTCCTCGCGGTCACGTTGTCTTACGATCTCGAGCGGCTGGTACTGGACGCGGCCCGACTCCAAACTCCCCACAACGCGGAGCTGACCTTCTCCTATCCCGACGAGCGCGTAGGAATAGCGAAGGCCTGGGTGCCCGATGACGAGGCGCACCGCGTCTTTGTCTCGGTATTCGAAATCACGAATCTTCGAAGACTTGAGCGCATCCGCCAAGACTTCGTCTCGAACGTCTCGCACGAGCTCCGCACGCCGCTTACCGTTATCCGGGCCATGGCCGAGACGCTGCTCGACGAGAAGAAGCCGAACCCGGATCTGCTCGGCCGCTACCTGCCGCGAATCATCTCCGAAGTCGACCGCCTCGCCACAATTTCCAGCGACCTGCTCCTCCTCAGCACCGCCGAATCCAGCCCACCCCGTAAGTGCCGCTGCGACCTCGCCGAAATCATACGCACCGTAACCCAGCAGTTGGAGGAGAAGGCAAAGGAAAAGGGCCTCCAGCTGACTCTCGATGCACCAGAACACCTCTGGATCAGTTCAAACTCCGCCCAGATGTCGCAGGTAGCGATCAACCTGATAGACAACGCGATCAACTACACCTCCCAAGGCGGAGTGACGGTTACCTTGCAAGCGCAGAACGACGTGGCGATCTTAAAGGTCTCCGACACGGGCCTAGGCATCTCTAGCGAGCACCTCCCAAGGGTATTCGAGCGCTTCTACCGGGTAGATCGCGCCCGCTCCCGTTCTACTGGCGGCACCGGTTTGGGTTTAAGCATCGTCAAGCACATTGTCGAGGCCCACGGCGGCTCCGTCGTGGTGGACAGCGCCCTAAACCGCGGTTCGACCTTTACGGTTGCCCTGCCGATCGGCGACCCCGAGGGAGAAGAGTCGCAAGAAGATTGAACAGCGGCGGTGATGCGTCAGTCATATCTGCATGGAAAACGCAATAGAGCGCTCGCGCACGGGTGGAATCGAAGTCAACGTGTCGGACGTAGAGCATGTCGGCGCTCTTTTAACAGGGTCCTTGATGCTGATGACCGGTCTCCGTCGCGGCGGAGTCATCGGAACTCTGTTCAGCCTCGCGGGCGGAGCGTTGGTCTACAGAGGCCAGAAAGGCTATCGCCGGCTCTACGACCTGATCGGAGTCGAATTGCCGATGGAGCCGACGGGTGTCGGACGCTACAACGTTAAGGTGGAGGCGTCCTGCGAGATCGATCGCTCGGCGCCGGAACTCTATCGGATCTGGCGCAACCTGGAGAACCTACCGATCTTCATGAGCCACTTGGTGAGCGTAATGGAGCTCGACGACGAGTACTCCCGATGGATCGCACGCGGCCCGCTCGGCACCGTCGTGAAATGGGATGCGAAAATCATCAACGACATAGAAGACGAGCTGATTGCCTGGGAGTCGCTTGAAGGTTCGGGAATCGACAGCGCCGGCTCGGTGCACTTCGATCGTCTCGGAGACGACCGGACCCAGATTCGCGTCGTCATGCGTTATGACCCGCCCGCGGAGCGCCTTGGAACTTTGATCGCGAAGCTGTTCGGGCGCGATCCTCAGCGCGAGATCGAGCAAGATCTTCTCCGGTTCAAGGGCATTTTGGAAGCCGCCGACCGTGCGGAAGATGCACGACCCATACGGGCAAGTGTGATATAGTTCCGCCTTGGGAGCGCGAGCTGCTCGCGCTTTGACTCCGGGCTTCGGCCCGGCAACGTGGATAAGATTGTAAAAACTAAAAAGCCCCTCCAAAGCGGAGGGGCTTTTCAACGGTTACGTTGAGTGAGAGACCCTTACTTAGTGCCGCCCATCTTGCCGGCTGGGGGCATGGCAGGAGTCGTGCTCGGGGTCATCCCAGGAGTCGGCGAAGGGCTCATCTTGGCCGGCCGGGTCACGGTGGTATCGGGCGCGGGTTCGTCGTTGCCTTTGCAACCGACGAAAACGAAAGCCATAGAAACGGCGAGAGCGCCCGTGATGAGCGCTTTGATCATATTCTTATTCATGTGTAGCTAACCTCCAATTCAGTGAGCCGAATCTGTCCGCCCCGATAGCGCCATCTACCGACCAGGCTTACGATCCTCAGTCCACCCGGAGATTATCAACCATGTTTGGGCGGAACGGTTCCCCAAGTTTGCAAGTAAATTTACTGGGCATTGCGTATTTTCCAGGAGGTTTGAATCAATGCGCATTGATTTGGCGTTCTGCATTTTCGACAAATCAGGGCCAGATTAGGGAAGACTAGGCGCGATGCGCTCGTTCGAGAACTCCGATGCGGAGACTATTTTGTGCCACTTCGGGGAAGAACAAAAGCCGCACGGCGCAGTCGTTCCGCCCATCTACCAGAACTCGCTGTTTACCTTCGAGACCATCGAAGACTTCGTAAAGGCCCAGGCTATTTCCGATAAGGGTGAGGCCTACGTTTACAGCCGAGTGGGCAACCCGACGGTCACGATCGCGGAGCGCAAGCTCGCGAAGCTAGAGGGGACGGAGGCCGCGCGCGTCTTCGGCAGCGGAATGGCTGCGATCAGCAGCGCCGTAATGAGCGTGCTGGAAGCCGGAGCTCATGTTGTTGCCGTCGACACCTGCTACGGTCCGCTTCGGACGTTCCTGGTCGACTATCTCCCGCGGTTCGGGGTCAGTCACACCTTCGTGGACGGGGCGGATCCTCAGGAAGTCTTCGACGCTATCCGGCCGGAGACGAAGCTCGTCTATCTCGAATCGCCGGGCAGTCTTGTCTTTCGACTTCAGAGCATCGAGGCAATCGCCTCCCACTGTCGCAAGAAGGGAATTGCAACTGCGATCGACAACACATATGCCACGCCCCTTTACCAGTCGCCAGCAGCGCTCGGCGTCGATATGATTCTTCACAGCGCGACCAAATATCTAGGGGGACACAGCGACATTACGGCTGGAGTCGTGGCCAGCTCCTTCGATCGATTGGAGCGAATGACGAAGAATGAGATCGCCACCTACGGCACGCTTTTAGCGCCCTTTCCTGCCTGGCTTTTAACCCGCGGCATGCGAACTCTGGCCGTGCGGGTCAAGCGGCACGAAGAATCGGCAAACGAAATCGCATCCTGGCTATCCGAACACCCTTCGGTAGAGTTGGTCAATCACGTAAGCCTGCCGTCCTTCGGTCAACGGGAGCTGTTTTTGAAGCAAATGCGAGGTTCGACCGGGCTTTTCTCCTTTCAGCCCAAGTCACAACACCCGGCGAAGATCATCGCGTTTGTGGACGCGCTCAGAGTGTTCCAGATCGGCGTCTCGTGGGGTGGTTTTGAGAGTCTGTGTGTCCCGCTCGAAGTTCATCCGATGTACATGCCGTCGTCGAAGTGGATCATCCGGCTGTTTATCGGCCTTGAGAGCCCGCGGGACCTAATGACCGATCTAAGGCAGGCGTTCGAATGCAGTGGTCTATAGAAAGCCATCCAACAAGCGAATTAATCGGATCGATTCGTCTCTAGTCTGCCCTACCCGGTCAAAAGCCTGGCGTCTCGACGCGAGCTACCGCCAGAGCGGCTTGACTCTCCAGCCCTTGCAAGTGCATGAGCTCTGAGGTATCTTTATCGTCTTCCAGCGTGGATCGTTAGCTCAGTTGGTAGAGCAGCTGACTCTTAATCAGCGGGTCGTAGGTTCGAATCCTACACGATCCACCACCCTAATTCTGGTTAAGCTTGCTTCCATGACGGCGTTCACGTGGCCCGTGCGGGATCGATGTCGAGCAGTTCTAAGGGACCCAAGAAGCGCAGTCGATACTAGCGCGGCTCCGCACTAGGGCGGCGACTACAATTAGAGCGTGGTTTTCGTCTGCGTGATCTGTGGGGAACCCAACAACTGTGCGCGCCCCCACTCCTCAGAGGCGAAGTCATGTTGGTGCGGGATTGGTCCGGAAAGGGTCCGCTCGACGGTTAATCCAACTCGTGAGTCCTGCTTGTGCTCAGCCTGTCTCGAGAAATCGACGGAAGGGGCGGATGGCTCGGTCCCGATCTTCGACTGCAGCGGTGCCCTTAGCAGAGAGTTTCTGTTGACCCGGGGAACGTGCTGCGGGAATGGGTGCCGCAACTGCCCGTTCGACTGGATCGCGGTCCAATAATCCCTGACGGTCGGGCAAAACAGGGAGTCACCACGCGGCAAGGCGCTCACGTCTAAAGGTCATCTCACCGGATTGGAGAATCGACCATGACATTGATTACGGCAATCTCGAGCCTTGCGTTGGTGTTAAGCGGAGGCAATACCAGCTCGATCCAACAGGGCGGCAACCTTCGCCAGAACTCGGACGACTCATTGAGGAATCTCGAACGAGCGCTTGCGACGTATTTAAACGGCGATGAGATGAAGAGCATCCTCTCGCCCGGCGAATTCAATGAATGGAAACTCAATCTGAAGGTGGGCCAGGTCGTCATCTCGGAAGCGCGCAGCGACGCATTCGATCCGGCGCTGGAAATCGTCGACCCAAGCGATCACGATCAAGTGCTGGCGAAAAACGACGATCGGTTTCCCGGCGACCAGAGACCCCTTCTTCTTTGGCGATGCGTAAAGGATGGCGTTTACGGCCTTCGCGCGCGGTGTTTCCACGACAAGTCGGGAGGTCAAGTCTTTGTCCGGTACCGAACGTTCGAGTCTATCGACCTGAGCTTAGGAAAGTCGGTCGAACAGGAAGTCGACGCCAACAATCAGTTCCTTCTCAAGGTGCCGATGCGGGCCGGCCAACAGAAACGCATAGAGAACAGCGGCGATCCCAAGGACATGGGCTTTCGCACGGTTGCCGTCATTGCGCCCGGAGGGTTGCCGGACATCGCCCTCGCGCGTGAAATCAGTCCCCTGACCCGCTCATTCCTAGCGCCTGTCTCCGGAGACTATTACGTAGTGGCCGAGCCTTATGGGAGCAATAAACCGCGGGCAACGATTCGGGCGGCTACGACCGACGTTGTTGCGCAGAAGATGGAAAGGCCCAACGGCACCGCCTCCGTGTCCCCTGTGACGAATGCGGCGCAGCTCTGGGAGCTGGATGTCAGGGCGGGCGAACTCCTTGAGGTGTCGGCCCCCGAACTTAGCCTTAATCCGCGTTTTGTGCTTGCGGAGGAGCCGGATATTTCGAAATTCAGCCTCGACAAGGACGAGACCAACCCGTTCTATCCCGTCCCGAAAGACAAGGCGCCCGCCGACCGTGGTCCGGCTTTCGATATCTTTCCGACCAGGGTTCGAGACGGCAGAGTGTTCGTCTTCCGCGCGCGCCGCGACACAAAATTGTGGCTCGCCGCCGATGGTCAGGGTAAGCCCAACTCCCAGTACGCACTCCTTGTGCGCCCGGCCGCCGCGGACTTCACCGCCGAGAAGGAGAATCAAAGCCGGCTTAGAATTGGCAACTACGACTACTGGGCCTTTGAGGCTCAGGCAGGTGACGTGATGTCTCTATCCACAAAGGCTGCGGGCTTCACAGAGGAACTCAGGGTTCGGGACCCGGATCTCGACGAAATCCGGCACTTTACGGCGGGGGTCGACCAGGCCTCGGACGATTGGAGGATGATCGTCCAGAAGCCCGGCCGCTATCTGGTCTCGGTGTCGGCGATGGGGGACGGGGGAAGCGGCGATTACTCGGTCTCTCGCAAAGTGCTTCACGCGAAAATCTTCGGGAAGGGAACTCCCGCTGAAGGCGATCTGGATGCAGGTCAAATTCAGATATGGAAGTTCACCGCGAAGCCAGGCGAGCCGCTCTTCATACGCTGGCGATCAACTGGCGCGGGATATGGGGTTGCCATATACGACGATAAGGGGAACCCTAACGACTTACAGCGGCAAGCCGTGGACGGCGGATTGAAGGTGGGGATCTTATCCGTGGCTCGGCCCCAAACGTATGTGATCGTGCTGACGGGCTCGGCTAAAGCCCACTACTCGATCGAGCTCGGCGATATCCCAAGGGGTAAGCCCGGCCCATAACCCTTCTGTAGACCTATACATTCCTGCTAGGACCGGACCCGGTCCCTTAAGCGGTTGCAGATTCTGCGGCTTTTTCGCGTCTTGAAATCCCGCAGCCTGGGTATCCTCGCGCCGTCTTTCGACGGAGGAATGAATTGCAATCCAACTTCACTCGGACTGCCGTATTGGGCGCGGCCGTTCTTTCTTGTCTTTTCGTTGGCGTTCGTCGCGCGGAAGCCCATCACCGCGACTTTGTTTTCTTGCGTGACTGGTATCTGCCTTTCAAAGGCGAGAATGAGATGGAGTACCGTCTCACCCACAACAATCGAAACAACGAGTTTGTCCACGAATTCGAGTTCGAGCACGGTATCACGGATCACTTCGCGATCGAACCCGGCATTGAATTCCATCAGCAGGACGCAGAAAAGGTCCACCTAGATGGATTCGATATCGAAGCTCGCTTCAACTTTGGCCAAGCGAAGGTGAACCAGATTCTTCCCGCGTTAAACCTCGAATACGAACACCCGTTCGACACCGAGGAGGCGGATCACGGCGAGATCAAATTCATCCTGTCCTACTTCACCCCGCAGGGAGAGGACTTCTCCCTGAATCTCAATTTTGGCCAGGAGTTGGAAAAGGAGAAGGCAAAGGAGAGCGAGATCCAGTTCGGATACGTGCGCCCGCTACAGAAGCTTGTTACCGAGAAGAACCACGGCTATAAGATCGGCCTGCGCGGCGGTTTTGAAGCTCGGTACGACTTTCAGGAACACTTCTTCCAGATCGGTCCGACCGTGGCATTCGAGAAGGACGAGCACTTCAACGTGATCGCCCACTATTTCTTCGGTGTGAACGAGCGCCACTCCAATACGGATGGCTTCCGCGTTATCGCGGAGTGGGAGTTCTAAGCTTCCCAACGCTGTCGATCGCTTCGCGGCTGCCGTCGCGGTACTTCACTTCCGAGTGAATGTTCCACGCCAGCAGCCGCCCTGAAGCAACATCGATCTTCCAGAACCCCGATCTGCGAAGCCGGCCTTGAGGAGTTGTGCCTTCAGCTTCAGTAGAAATATGCGCGACTCCCTCGGTTACGTCGTGAAGCCGATAGGTTGCGGCGATTCCGTTTACCATCTTTTCGGATCCCCAAGACTCTCCCACACTGGCGTGCGAGGCGAGGGGCAGAAGTGGAAAGGCCTCCGTGGAGACTTCCCCTCCGATGTTTAATCGGTCGCGGTCGTCGAGGGTGCCGCGATCCGGCGCTCGCAAGTCGTAGAGTTCTCCAGCCGCCCACGAGTCGCCGCCCTTGCCGGTTACATTTTTGGATTTCAAATCGACGCGGTAGGTGATGTTGACCGCCCGGTTACCGGATAGCGGCTTGCCAATGTGGCGGGTCTCCTCACCTGTGAGCACGACCGTCCCGTATCGCGAAGTCCAGATCGTTTCCTCGATCTGATAAATGTTCGTTTGCTCCTCAGTAGGAGCGTGCAGCACGAGCGCCAGTGCAAGCAGTGAAATCACTTGAGTTTCTCTTGCATCGCCGGAACAGCCTCGAAAAGGTCGGCCACGAGGCCGAGATCGGCGAACTCGAAGATCGGAGCGTCGGGGTCTTTGTTGATCGCGACGATGATCTTCGAGTCCTTAATGCCCGCCATATGCTGGGTCGAGCCCGAAACGCCTGCCGCGATGTACAAATCTGGGGCGACGATCTTGCCCGTTTGGCCGACCTGAAGCTCGTTGGCGGCGATGCCGGAATCCACGGCAGCGCGAGTCGCGCCAACCGCACCGCCAACCTGATCCGCGAAGCTACCGAGTACCCGCTCGAAAGTCTCGGCATCCCGCAGGGGGCGTCCGCCGGAGATGATGATCTTGGCTTGCGTGAGGTCCGGTCTCGAACCCCCTCGGGCCGTCGTGGCGACGACTTTCGCTGTGCTTTCGAAGGATAGTGAGATGCTTTCCGAGGCAGAGGAACCTGCGCGATTAGCGCTTCCGAACCCGGCCGGTCTGAAGGTGATGACTACCGGCTCGGCTAGAACTTCGACGGTCGCAATCACGGCTCCCGCGATGATCGGTCGCTTGAAGAGACTTGGCGACTCAATCGCGATCGCGTCGGTGACCATTGCCGCGTTGAGAAGTCCAGCGAGGCGGGCCAAGACATCCTTCGAACGCATCGAGGAAATCGCGGCGATGTGCGAATAGCCCCTGACCAACGCGAGCAAGCCGGAAGCCAAACCATCGGCGGGATCGTCGCAGGTCCGATCACTTTTGAAGGTTTTTTCAGCGCCAAGGTCTGCACTGCAATCGCCAGAGAGACAGAGAACGTCCCACGGCAACCCTAGCTTCTGTCCAAAAGCGGCCCCATTTTCGGCCTCGGTCGCGTCGAAAGCGATCAAGAGCAACCTGCTCATTAGAACGCACCCCGCTCGCGGAGGACACTAACCAGCTCGTCGACGCTCCCAACTTTGCGCCCTGCAGCCCGCGTCGGCGGAGCCTCGTACCGCGTGACCCGCGTCAGCAGCTTGGGCTGCGTGAGCATCGCCCTACGCTCCAATGGTTTAGAACGCGCCTTAATGATGCCGGGAAGTGCAATATAGCGCGGCTCGTTTAGCCGCAGGTCGGTCGTTACAACGGCCGGAAGAGACAATTCTAAAGTCTCCTCGCCGCTATCCGTCTCGCGCTTTACGAGGGCGGAAGAGTTGGTCAGGTCGAGCTTGGAGGCGAAAGTGGCTTGTGGCCAATTTAGCTTCGCCGCAAGCATCTGCCCCACCTGATTGCAGTCGTCGTCTGTCGCTTGCTTGCCCATCAAGATTACATCGGGTGCGAGTTCGCCTGCCACAGCGGCCAACTCGGTCGCCACGCTCGGCGAATCCATCACGTCGGCAGTTTCGATCAGCAGCGCCTTGTCTGCTCCCATCGCGAGCGCTTTACGCAGTTGCTCCTCGCACTCGGCTCCGCCGATGGTCACGACCGTGATCTCGATCGCTGGATTCTTTTCCTTCTGTCGAACCGCCTCCTCGACCGCGATCTCGTCGAACGGATTGATCTCAAATTTCAGGCCGGCAGTATCCAAACCGGTCCCGTCGGCAAGTGCCTTCACCTTGGCATATGGGTCGACGACGCGCTTAATGGGAACGAGAATCTTCATGGGGAGGCGTAATTGGGGAGGGATGAACGATGAATGATAAACAGGAAGTCGGAAGGATTAAGCGAAGGGGACAGAGCTCTCCCATCCGTTCATCCAACATCAACAGGATACCGGGCCGCCTCGCTTAGGCGCTAAAGGAGATCGTTTCGACCTTTTCAAGACCCTTCGGCGTGAGCGAGAAGCCCTTGCCGTAGCCGTCCGCGGTCTGCCCGCTGCTGATGGTCCGAGGGCCGGGCCGGAGAAAGCTCTGAGTGACCAGGTTCCAAGCGGCGTCCATGTAGAGCCTCTGTATTTCGAGAAGCGAATGGGGCTCGTTCGGCTGGTGGCCCTGAGTGTCGAAAATTTCGAGCATCCAGGGAAGAAAGAGGTCGAAATCGTGGGAATGCGCGAGCATGCGCGGATCTGTGATTGTTCGATTCTCAGCGATGAACCGCCAGGTATACGCTTCGGCTTCCTCGACGGTCGCCGCCAGCCTTCCGCTCTTGTCGTCGAACATGTGATGTTTGGTTGACGACGCTTAGGTGATCCAAGGTCGTACAATTTAGCTAGTTTCCGTGATTTTGTGCAGGAACCGGGGCCGATCAGGATCGAGACCGATCCGCCGGGCACAAGCGAGGGCAAGCCACTGAGCGTAAAATGCCTGCCAGATCGGGGCACGCTCTTCCGGGACATGCCCCGGGGGAACTGGAGCACGAACGAGCACTGCGCCTTGAGATTTGAGTTCGTTTGGCGCATCTCCATAGACGATGACTACGCTTCCAGGGCCGGCGAGGGCGCGGGGGCCGTGCTCGAAATCTGCGGTCGAATAGGCTTTCGCCGGAATCAGCGCGCACTCCATCAGTTTCAGAGCCCCTTCGGAAGCCGTCGAAAAGCTAAACCCGCGCCCTAAAACGAAAACGGGCGAACCGGCACAGACCTCCCCTGCATCTTCCTCCGCCGCCACGCGGCAAACCTCCAACCAGTGATCGGTCGGCAAACTTACCTCTACCGCGGACATCTTTGCTCCGAGCGAGGGAAGAGCGGGAGTTGGGTGCGAAGTCCCAGCGTCCGCTTGCGCGCAAGATGGCTGCAACGCTCTAACGAGTTGATAGAGAGCAAGAAGAGAAGCGGTGTAAGTCTTTGTGGCCGCCACGGACCGTTCCAACCCAACTCCCATTAAGAGTTCGAAGTCCGCCACTCCGCCGATCCGCGCACCCGCCGTGTTTGTAATGGCCAGACATCGGTGACCCTCAGCGCGTGCCGCCGCCAGAACCTCCGCAACGTCGGGGGCGGCTCCGCTCTGCGAAATC